>JBDTJK010000016.1:0-8936 GCA_039935875.1 Casimicrobiaceae bacterium | reverse complement strand
GATGAGCCCGAAAAGCCTGTTGCGCCACAAGGAGGCGGTGTCGTCGCTCGACGAGCTTGCCACGGGTCGCTGGCAGAACGTGATCGGCGAAAGCGAAAGCATCGATGCGGCCAAGGTGCGGCGCGTGCTGTTGTGCTCGGGCAAGGTCTATTACGAACTATTGGCCCACCGACGCGAACAGAAGATCACCGACATTGCAATACTGCGCCTCGAGCAGCAGTATCCGTTTCCGCACGATGAATACAAGGCGGCCGTGAAGAAGTTCGCCAACGCCAGCGAAATCGTGTGGGTGCAGGAGGAACCGCAGAACCAGGGCGCGTGGTATCGGCTGCGCGCATACCTGCGCGCCGACCTCGCGGCCAGCAAGCTGCTCGCGTATGCCGGGCGGCCCATCTCGGCGTCGCCGGCCGTCGGCTACGCGGCGAAGCACATGCTCGAGCAAAAACAGATCGTTGCCGATGCCTTCGCGCCGAAGCTTTCCAGCGGCGAAATGGTCCTCGCGCGATAGAACGGAAGATCCATCGCCATGCGTATCGAAGTCAAAGTCCCGCAATTGCCCGAATCGGTGTCCGAGGCGACGCTCATCAACTGGCATCGCAAGCCCGGCGATGCTGTCAAGCGCGACGAGAACCTGATCGACATCGAAACCGACAAGGTAGTGCTCGAGCTGCCGGCGCCGGCCGACGGCGTGCTGGCGGAAATCGTTCAGCCGGACGGTGCCACGGTCAAATCGAACCAGGTGATCGCGATCCTCGACACTGATGCCAAGACGTCCGCGCCGCCGGTACCAGCGAAGCCCGCCGCAGAGGCGCAGCCGGTTGCTGCAAAGGCAGCCCCGGCTGCATCTGCGACTGCCGTCAAGTCTTCGGTGCCAGGTGCCGCGCCAAGCGCCGCAGAAGCGTTGCCGACGGCGCGCAAGCTGATGGCCGAGCAGGGTCTGGCCACCGCCGACGTGAGCGGCAGCGGCCGCGGCGGCAGGATCACCAAGGACGATGTCGCGCAGGCCGTTGCGGCGAAGGCCGTCGTCCCGCCCACACTGGCCCCGCCAGTGCCGCCAGTCGCTCCGGCTGCGCCCCGCGCGCCGATCAGCGCCGGCGCAATGCGACCGGAGCAGCGCGTGCCGATGTCGCGCCTGCGCGCGCGCATCGCCGAACGGCTGGTGCAATCGCAGCACACCGCGGCGATCCTGACGACGTTCAACGAAGTCAACATGCAGCCGGTGATCGAGCTGCGCAACCGCTACAAGGAGCGCTTCGAGAAGGAGTACGGCGTCAAGCTGGGCTTCATGAGCTTCTTCGTCAAGGCGGCGGTGCATGCGCTGCGCAAATTCCCGCTGGTCAACGCGTCAATCGACGGCGCCGATGTCGTCTATCACGGCTACTTCGACATCGGCATCGCGGTGGGCAGTCCGCGCGGACTGGTGGTTCCGATCCTGCGCGATGCCGACCAGGCCTCGATTGCGGAAATCGAAAAGCAGATCGCGGGCTTTGGCAAGCGTGCGCAGGACGGCAAGCTGACGCTGGAAGAACTCACCGGCGGCACCTTCTCGATCTCCAACGGTGGCGTGTTCGGCTCGATGCTGTCGACGCCGATCATCAACCCGCCGCAATCGGCGATCCTCGGCGTGCACGCGACCAAGGACCGAGCAGTGGTCGAGAACGGACAGGTCGTCGTGCGCCCGATGAACTACCTGGCGCTCTCCTACGATCACCGGATCATCGACGGTCGCGAGGCGGTGCTGGCGCTGGTTGCGATCAAGGATGCACTGGAAGATCCGGCCCGCCTGTTGCTGGACATCTGAGATGGCGGACGACGCGACCTACGACATCGTCGTCATCGGCGGCGGCCCCGGCGGCTACACCGCGGCGATTCGCGCGGCGCAGCTTGGATTCACGACCGCCTGCATCGACGACGGCGTGCGCGCCGACGGCAAACCGGCGCTCGGCGGCACCTGCACCAATGTCGGCTGCATCCCGTCGAAGGCGCTACTGCAGTCGTCCGAGCACTTCGAACACGCGACACATGGTTTCGCCGACCATGGCATCGTCGTCAAGGACGTGTCGATCGACACGCCGAAGATGCTCGCGCGGAAGGACAAGGTCGTCGGTCAGAACAACGACGGCATCGCATACCTGTTCAAGAAGAACAAGGTGGCGTCGTTCAACGGCAAGGGCGCGTTCACCGGCCACGGCGCCGACGGTTATATGATCGCAGTCACGGGTACCCACGCTGCGACGCTGATCGCACGTCACGTGATCGTCGCCACCGGGTCATCGCGGCGCGCGCTGCCCGGCATTGCGTTCGACAACCGGTTGATACTCGACAATTCGGGCGCACTCGCGATGCCCGCCGTTCCCAAGCGCCTCGGCGTCATCGGCGCCGGCGTCGTCGGCCTCGAGCTTGGCAGTGTATGGCGAAGGCTCGGCGCCGACGTGACGATCCTGGAAGCGCTACCGAACCTGCTCGCTGCCGCCGACGAGGCGATCGCCAAGGAAGCGCAGAAGCAGTTCGCGCGCCAGGGCCTCGCGATCAACCTGTCCGCCAAGGTGACGAGCGTGAAGAGCGGCAAGGACAGCGTCACCGTCGACTGGGTCGATGCTGCGGGCGCGTCGCAGAACAGCGTGTTCGACCGGCTCATCGTTTCCGTCGGGCGCGTGCCCAATACCGATGGCCTCGGCAGCGACAGTGTCGGCCTCAAGCGCGATGCGCGCGGTTTCATCGAGGTCGACGGAGATTGCGCTACGGCGCTGCCCAATGTGTATGCGATCGGCGATGTGGTGCGCGGCCCGATGCTGGCGCACAAGGCAGAGGAGGAGGCCGTGGCCGTGGCCGAGCGCATCGCCGGCCAGAAGCCGCACGTCGATTTCAACACGGTACCGTGGGTAATTTACACGGCACCGGAGATTGCATGGGTTGGCGAGACCGAACAGCAGTTGAAGGCTCGCGGCGTCGCGTACAAGGTCGGCGTGTTCCCGTTCACGGCCAATGGCCGAGCGCGGGCGATGGGAGAGACGCGCGGTTTCGTCAAGCTGATTGCCGATGCGCAAAGCGACCGCGTGCTGGGCATGCATGCGATCGGGCCGTTGGTCTCGGAGTTGATTGCCGAAGGCGTGATGGCGATGGAGTTCGGTGCCGCTTCCGAGGACATCGCGCGCATCTGCCACGCGCATCCGACGCTGTCCGAAGCCACCCGCGAGGCGGCGCTGGCCGTGCTCGGGCGCACGCTGAACCTGTGACGACGCGTGGCGCGCCACTGCGGCAGGGTGCCGGCAGTGTCTGGCGTCGGCGGCGAGCGCGTGCGACGGAGTTAAAATCGTTCGCGTGAGTCCCGCGGCCGAAACATCGGACGGCAGCCTCGCGTCGCAGTTCGACGCGGCGCTGGCGCGCCGTCATGTGACGACGGATGCCGCGCAGCGCGCGGCGATCCAGCGCCTCGCGAGGCTGGTACAGGAGCTCGTGGCGCAGCAGAAGGCGCGAAGCTCGCCGCTGCGGCGCATGTTCGCGCGTTGCGTCGTGCCGCGCGGTGTCTACCTGTGGGGCGGCGTCGGACGCGGCAAGAGCATGCTGATGGACGCCTTCTACGCGATCGCTCCGATCCAGCGCAAGACGCGCGTGCATTTTCACGCATTCATGCGCGACGTGCATGCGCAACTCGCAACGCTCAACCACGAGCAGGATCCGCTGGCGACGGTCGCGGCGCGCATCGCACGGCGATACGCACTGGTCTGTTTCGACGAATTCCATGTGTCCGACGTCGCCGACGCGATGATCCTGGGGCGCCTGCTGGCACAGCTCTTTGCACGTGACGTGGTATTCGTGATGACGTCGAATTACGAACCCGGCGCCCTGTGGCCAAACGGGCTCAACCGGCAGCGATTCCTGCCTGCGATCGCGTTGTTGCGCGAATGGCTCGATGTGATCGAGGTCGACGGCGGCATCGACTATCGCTTGCGCGCGCTCGCTGAAGGACAGAGTTACTTCGTTCCGGCCGATGCGTCGGCGGACGCGGCGATGGATGCGCTGTTCGAGCGCATCGCGTGCGGCGCGGACGAGGATCCGGTATTGGAGATCGACGGCCGCCGCATCGTGGCGAGACGACGCGCCGGATCGGCGGCGTGGTTCGACTTCACGATGCTGTGCGACGGTCCGCGCTCGCAACGCGATTACCTCGACATCGCGCAACGCTTCGGCATAGTGCTGCTGTCGGGCGTGCCGCGCATGGGGGCCGATGACGCCGACCGCGCGCGCAGGTTCACCTGGCTGGTCGACATCCTGTACGATCATCATGTCAAGTTGATTGTTTCCGCCGCGGCGCCCGCGGGTCAGCTATACGTCGACGGCGCGCATGCCGTCGAGTTCGTGCGCACGGCCAGCCGTCTCGCCGAAATGCGTACCCTCGACTACATGGCGCTGCCACACGCGCACGACGATGCGCCGCTGGCGCTCGCCGTGGCGGTTGCCTGAATCAAACGACCAGGAGCGAGTCGATGCAGACATTCAAGGCCTATCGCACGTTCGACGATGGCGGCAGGATTTCCAGCCGGTTCGCCGACCTGACGCTGGACGACCTCGACGCGGGCAACGTCGTCCTGCGCGCCAAGTACTCGACGATCAACTACAAGGACGCGCTGTCGCACAACGGCACCGGCAAGATCATGCGCAAGTTCCCGACGGTGGCGGGCATCGACGTGGCGGGCACCGTGGAGGAGTCGGGGGATCCGCGCTGGAAGAAAGGCGACAAGGTCATCGTGCATGGCTACGACTTCGGCGTTGGCCACGACGGCGGATACAGCGAGCGCGTGCGCGTGCCGGGCGACTGGATCGTGCGCCGTCCTGAAAGCATGACCGCATTCGACGCGATGACCCTCGGCACCGCCGGGTACACCGCCGCGCAGGCGGTGCAGATGATGGAACACAACGGATTGAAGCCCGGCAACGGCCCGGTCGCGGTGACCGGCGCCACCGGCGGCGTGGGCTCCGTGGCGATCGAAATCCTCGCCAAGGGTGGATATCACGTGGTCGCGATCACCGGCAAGGCCGACGCCATGGACTACCTGAAGGGCATCGGCGCCAGCGAAGTGCTGTTGCGCGACGCGATCGATCTCGCCAGGAAACGGCCACTGGACAAGGCAACCTGGGCCGGCGTCGTGGACAACCTGGGTGGGGACCTGCTCGCATGGCTGCTGTCGACATGCAAGGTTGGCGCCAGCGTCGCGTCGGTGGGACTTGCGGCCAGCCACACGCTGGACACGACGGTGATGCCGTTCATTCTGCGCGGCGTGATGTTGCTTGGCATCGACAGCGCGAACACGCCGATGAGCGTGCGCCAGCGCATCTGGAACAAGCTTGCCGCCGAATGGCGTCCCGACCGCGTGCACGATCAGGTGCGCACGATCGATTTCGACGACCTGCCTTCGCACTTCGACGCCTACCTTAAGGGCAGCGTGCGCGGACGCACCGTCGTGCGCATCGGTGCGGACGCGCATCCGTGATGCTGGACGCATCGGCGCACGGAATCGTATCGGTGATCTGCGATCGCATCGGTAATGCGGGATCGCACACGAATCTGCTGCCATCATTCGCGCGCAAGCAGGAGGGCGGCGCCTGCTGCCGTCGCGCAAGCGGGAACCCAGCGTCGTTGAATGGTTACCGGATGACGTCACTGGCTTCCCGCTTGCGCGGAAAAGTTGATAGGAAATAGAGGTAGATCATGGGAAAGTATGCTGATTTGCACCGGCGATCGCTGCAGGATCGCGACGCCTATTGGGGTGAACGCGCAGCGGCGATCGACTGGCACACCCCCTACGCGCAGGTGCTCGACTATTCGCGCCCGCCGTTCGCGAAATGGTTCGTTGGCGGCACGACCAACCTGTGCCACAACGCGGTCGACCGTCACGTCGCAGCGCGCGGCGATCAGCCGGCGTTGATCTACCTATCGACCGAGACCGGCCAGCGCGCAAGCTACACCTACCGCGAGCTCGCCCGCGAGGTCAAGCAATGCGCGGCGATGCTGCAATCGCTGGGCGTCACGCGCGGTGATCGCGTACTGGTCTACATGCCGATGATCGCCGAAGCGGTGTTCATGATCCTCGCGTGCGTGCGCCTGGGCGCCATTCATTCGGTGGTTTTCGGCGGATTTGCCGCGGCATCGCTCGCAAGCCGCATCGACGACGCGAAGCCTAAAGTCCTGGTCGGCGCCGATGCCGGCATGCGTGGCGGCAAGGTGCTTCCGTACAAGCCGCTGATCGACGCCGCGCTGGCGCTCGCAAAATCGCCGCCGCCGCACGTGATCATGTTCGACCGCGGACTCGATTCCACGGCGACCCGTGTGTCCGGTCGTGATGTCGACTACGCGACACTGCGCGCGCAGCACCTCGACGCGGAAGTCCCTTGCGCGTGGCTCGAATCGAGCGAACCGTCGTACATCCTCTACACGTCGGGAACCACAGGCAAGCCGAAGGGCGTGCAGCGCGACACCGGCGGCCACGCGGTGGCGCTGCTGGCCTCGATGCGCGACATTTTCTGCCTCGCTCCGGGTGAAACGATGTTCTGCTCGAGCGACATCGGCTGGGCGGTCGGTCACTCGTACATCATCTACGGACCGCTGCTCAACGGATGCACGACCATCATGTACGAAGGACTGCCGGTGCGCCCCGACCCATCGATCTGGTGGCGCATCGTCGAGGAAACCCGCGCGCGCACGATGTTCACGTCGCCAACGGCGATCCGTGTGCTGAAGAAGGAAGACCCGAAGTACATGCGCGGCCACGATCTGTCGTCGCTGCGTTACCTGTTCCTTGCCGGCGAGCCACTGGACGAGCCGACGGCGCGCTGGGCATCGGATGCGCTGGGCGGCGTCGCGATCATCGACAACTACTGGCAGACCGAAACCGGGTGGCCGATCCTGTCGGCGCAACCGGGCATCGAGGACCTGCCGCGCAAATTCGGCAGTCCGTCATTTCCGGCCGCGGGGTACGACGTGCGGCTGCTCGAGGACGGCACTGGCGCGGAGCTGGGCGCCAATGCCAAGGGCGTATTGGCGCTGGTGCCGCCACTGCCACCGGGGTGCATGACGACCATATGGGGCGACGACAAACGCTTCGTCCAGACTTATTTCGAGACGGTGCCCGGCCGGCTGGTGTACTCGACATTCGACTGGGCGACCCGCGACGACGACGGCTACTACTTCGTGCTTGGCCGCACCGATGACGTGATCAACGTCGCCGGCCATCGCCTCGGCACGCGCGAGATCGAGGAGGCGGTGCAGGCGCACAGCGGCATCGCCGAAGTGGCGGTGGTCGGCGTCGCCGACCCGCTGAAAGGCCAGACGCCCGTCGCGTTCGCCGTGGTCAGGGATCGCACTCGCGTCGCCTCCGTCGACGGGGCCGCGGCGATGCGCAAGGAAGTGATGGACACCGTCGACCGCGAGCTCGGCGCCATCGCGCGCCCGTCCGCCGTCCACTTCGTCACGCTGCTGCCCAAGACGCGCTCCGGGAAACTGCTGCGACGCTCGTTGCAGGCGCTGGCTGAGGGTCGCGACCCGGGGGACCTGACGACGATCGAGGACCCAGCCGCGCTGGAACAGATCCGCGCCGCGTTGCGTCCACCATCGGGGTAGTGTCGCGGCGCGCCGCTTGCCCCGGCAGCGGCCTGCCATCCGGATCGGCGATAATGCGCGGTCCCCTTTGGCCCTGACCCCGATGCATGCAGATGATTTGGTCCGGCGCGCCGTGCCGCTGGCGCGCATCTACCGCGGCGACACGCTGGAAAGCGCGCACGCCGGACACGTGGCCGTCGTCGACCGCGAGGGCCGGCTGCTGTTTCGCGCCGGCGACGCGGACGTCGTCACGTTCACGCGCAGTGCGCTGAAGCCGCTGCAGGCGCTGCCGTTCGTCGAGGCCGGCGGCGACGTCCATTTCGGCTATTCGCGCGCCCAGGTGGCGCTGTTGTGCGCCAGCCACTCGGGCGAACAGCGGCATGTCGTGGCAGTGGCGGACATGCTCGCGCGTTGCGGCGTCCGAGTCGATGAACTGCAGTGCGGATCGCATGTGCCGCGTTTCTACGAGCTCACCGGCGAGTTCCCGCCGCCGCCGCCCTATTCGCCGCTGCAGCACAACTGCTCGGGCAAACATGCGGGAATGCTCGCCTGTTGCGTGCTGCACGGCTATTCGCGCGACGACTACCTCGCGTACGCGCATCCGCTGCAGGCCGCGATCCGACGCGCAGTGGCCGCCACCGCCGGCGTCGGCGAGTCGGACTTGATAGCCGGCACCGACGGCTGTTCGGCGCCCAACTATGCGGTGCCCTTGGCTCGACTTGCACACGCGTACGCGCGCCTGGCTGTTGCGCACGAGGATTCGCCCGCGCTGGCCAACCTCGCATCCGCGATGAACGCCCATCCGGAGATGGTGTCTGGCCTGCAGCGCAGCGATCTCGCACTGATGCAGGCGGGCCGTGGCGACTGGGTTACCAAGATCGGCGCCGAAGGCGTGCAGGCGCTGGGGATCCGCAGCCGCGGGATCGGCATCGCGATCAAGGTGGCCGACGGCAGCACGCGCGGGCTGCATCCGGCGACGATTGCCGTGCTCGAGGCGCTGGACCTGGTAGACGCCGAAGCGCGCCAGGTGCTGGCGCAATGGTCGCATCCGGTGCTCTCCAATTTCCGTGGCCTACAAACGGGGCGGATCGAGCCCGCGGTCGCGCTGGTCGCGGCGGACTGAAACGCATGCAGTCGAATGAACTATCGGCCGGCACGACGGTCAACCCACGCAAGCGATCGCCGTCCGCTTCGTCCTTGCGCCAGCTGCGCGGGGGCGCAGCTGCCACGCGGCACCGCGCCCACCGTTCGGCGGGCATAACAACGACGCAAACCAGGGACGAAAGACCCACGAATGGGTGATCGCGAAGTCGATCAGCAGCTCGTGGAGCGCGCGCAA
>JBDTJK010000015.1:0-6356 GCA_039935875.1 Casimicrobiaceae bacterium | reverse complement strand
GTTGCGCTGGTGCTGTCGCGCGGGTTCGGCAGTACCAACACGGCGCTGCTGGTGAGTGTGTGAACAGCAAGGCGCCTCCACGCTGCGGCATCGACAGCGTGGAACTCGCGCGCATCGAACGGCTGCTGCATGACACACCGGGATCCGACCTGCGCAAATTGTGGTCGGACGAGGAATTGCGCGATGCCGGCAGCGGTCCTGGCCAGGCCGCGAGCCTCGCCGCTCGCTTTGCAGCCAAGGAAGCCTGCCTCAAGCTGTTTCCGCGCGAGACCGCGCTGAACGCGATCACCGCAGCCGATTTTTCGATCGCCCGCGACAACTACGGCGCGCCGCTGGTCTGCTGCTCACCGGCCGCGCAGAGCGTGCTGCAGCGGCACCGCATCGCGCGCATCGGCGTGTCGCTGACACATGACCGCGCGACTGCGTCAGCGGTGGCGATCGGTGAGTACGAGCCGGTCAGCGCGCCGCTGATCGGCAAGCTGTTCTACCACCTGCTGCCGATGCGCCGCAACGTGATCCTTGCAAACCTGCGCCTGGTGTTCGGCGACACGCTGCCGGAGGCGGACATCGTGCGTCTGGCGCAGGCGCATTACCGTCACCTGCTGCGCGTGTACGCAGGCTTCTTCCTGTTCCTGCTGGTGCCCCAGAAACGCCGCGCGTCGCGAGTACGCGTCGAGAACACCGAAGCGCTGGCCGGCGCACTGCAGCAAGGCAAGGGTGCAATCATCGTCACCGGCCATTTCGGCAGCTGGGAAGTGTCGACGACGGCCGGGCTCGCAGCTTTTCCGCAGATGCGCGGGCGCTTTCATTTCGTGCGCCGGCCGATCAAGCCGCGCTGGCTCGACACCCTGGTCAACTGGCATTTCCGCGATGCAGGCTTCGGCATCGTCGCCAAGCGCGGCGGACTGGATGCAATCGTCGAGCGGCTCGAGCATGGCGACATCGTCGTGTTTCCGTTTGACCAGTACGCCAAGGGTCGCGACGGCATCCCGGTGGAGTTCTTCGGCCATTACGCGAGGACGTTCAAGAGCGTGGCAGTGATCGCGCTGGCTACCGAAGCGCCAGTGCTGCCGGCCGCGAGCTGGCGCGAGCCCGACGGCTCGCACGTGTTGCGCTTCGAGGATCCGATGCCGCTGATCGACGATGACGACACGTCGCAGGCGATCCGCCGCAATACGCGCGCGTATAACGCGGTGCTCGAGCGGCTGGTGCTGCGCCATCCGGAACAGTGGTACTGGGCGCACCGGCGCTGGAAGGATCCGGGCGAGGTGCGCGCGGTGCTGCCGCTGACAATGTGAGCCGCGCGGCGCTGGACGTACTACACTGCGCACATTCATCCTTGCCGGAAACCCCGATGAAACGCCTGATCCTCGCCGTGATCGTTGTCGCGCTGGCTGGTTGCATTCCAATCGGATTCAAGGCACAGACGCAGACGATCGCGCCACCCACGTTGCTGCAGTCGATGTTCGGCGGCTGAATCATCGCCGGCGGCATGTTGCCGCAGCGGCATTGCGCTACAGCGCCTCGGTCTCCGCCGTCTTGGGTCGCCATACGAGCAGGCGCGCCTCGATGCGCGTGACCGCGTGGTCGAGCAGCAGTGCGAACACGGTCAGCACGACGATGCCGGCGAACACCGTATTGATGTCGAACGTGCCTTCGGCCTGCAGGATCAGGTAGCCTACGCCCTTGGCCGAACCCAGGTATTCGCCGACGACGGCGCCGACGAACGCCATGCCGACGGATGTATGCAGGCTCGAGAACACCCATGACGTGGCCGACGGCAGATAGATATGGCGCAACAGATGCCGCCGCGTCGCGCCCAGCATCCGTGCATTCGCGAGCACGACCGGGCTCACTTCCTTGACGCCCTGGAACACGTTGAAGAACACGATGAAAAACACCAGCGTCACGCCGAGGGCGACTTTCGACAGCACGCCGAGGCCGAACCAGACCGCGAAAATCGGTGCCAGTATCACGCGCGGCATCGCGTTCATCGCGGTGATGTAGGGTTCGGCGATCGCGCTCGACAGCGGGCTCAGCGCGAGCCACAGGCCGACCACGAGGCCGAGCAGGCTGCCGACCACGAACGCCAGCACCGTTTCCCACAGCGTGATGGCGAGGTGCGGCCAGATCTTGCCGGTCAGGAACCATTCGTAGACGACTCGCACAACCTTCAGCGGCTCGCCGAAGAAAAAAGGCGCGAGCACCTTGGTCTCGGTCAGCAGCCACCACGTAAAGAACACCAGGCACGCGATCACCACATGCACCACGGCAAGTTGGCCGCGCGACAGCCGCAATTCAGCGCTTGGCCTGCGCATAGCCCTTCAGCACTTCGCCGCGCAGCACCTGCCAGATCGCTTCGTGCAATTCGACGAAGCGGGGAGTCATGCGGATCTCGGCCACGTCGCGCGGACGCGGCAGGTCGATCCTGAATTCGCCGATCGGATGCGTGCCCGGCCCCGCCGACAGCACGACGACGCGATCGGACAGCGAGATCGCCTCCTCGAGATCGTGCGTGATGAACAGCACCGACTTGCGATCGGCCGACCACAGCTCGAGCAGCTCGTTCTCCATCAGCTGGCGCGTCTGGATGTCGAGCGCCGAGAAGGGCTCGTCCATCAGCATGATCTGCGGGTCGAGAATCAGCATCTGCGCCAGCGCGACGCGCTTGCGCATGCCGCCGGACAACTGGTGCGGGTAACGATCCTCGAATCCAGACAGTCCGACGCGCGCCAGCCACTCGCGCGCCTTCGGTGTCGCGGCGGCGCGCGACATGCCGGCGAATTCGAGTCCCGCGGTGACGTTGGCCAGCGCATTGCGCCACGGCATCAACGCATCGGCCTGGAACATGTAGCCGGCGCGCCGGTTGATGCCCGCGAGCGGTTCGCCTTCGACGCTGACGCTGCCGGACGAACTGGCGAGAAGTCCCGCTGCGAGATTCAGCAGCGTCGACTTGCCGCATCCGGTCGGCCCCACGACCGACACGAATTCGCCAGGCGCAACCGTCAGCGTCGTTGCGGCGACCGCGGTATAGCGCTCGCCGCCGCTGCGCGCTGCAAACGTGCAGGACACCGCATCGAACGCGAGCGCCGCGGGCAGCGCACTCGCGTGGGGGCCGACAGCGCTGTCGGCGATCACTTGAACTTCTGCGCGGCCTTCTGCTGGAACGACATGTCGAGCGTCTTGGCGATGTCGACCTTGAAGTCCTTCAGCTGCGGATCGAACGTCGTCAGCACGCGCGCGACGTTCTGTCCTGCCTCGACGCTTATCGAGCCGTCATGCTTGAACGCGTCGAGGTTCCTTTCCAGCGACGCGCGATACGCGGCACGGTCGGTGTAGTACTCCTTCGGCACCGCATCGACGATCTGGTCCGGCGTCGAATGCTGGATGAAGCGCAGCGCGCGCACCATTGCATTCACCACCGCTTGCGCCGTGCGCGGGTATTTCCTGGCGAAGTCGACCGGCGCGTACACGCAGCCTGCCGCATAAGCGCCACCGTAGACCTCCTGCATGCCCTTCGCGTTGCGCGTGTCGACCACCGGCACGATCGTGCCGTCGGCTTCGAGCAGCGAGATCACCGGATCCAGGTTGGACATCGCGTCGATTTCGCCGCGCTTCATGATCGCCACAGCGCCGGCGCCCGCACCGACCCCGACATACGCGGCCGAATCGGGCGGCAGGCCGGCCTTGGCAAGCAGGATGTCGATGAACATGTTGGTCGACGACCCGGGCGCAGTCACGCCGATCTTCAGGCCCTTCAAATCGGCCCCTGACTTGTACGTGGCCGCCTTCGCCTTCGGCATGCCGAGCACGATGCCCGCGTACTTGCCCTCCAGCACCAGTGCCTCGATCGGCTGGCCCTTGGCTTGCTGCGTGATCGTGTGCTCGTAAGCACCCGACACGACATCGAGGCTGCCGCCGAGCAGTCCTTGCAGCGCTTTCGCACCGCCCGGGAAGTCGAGGATCTCGACGTCGAGTCCTTCGTCCTTGAAATAGCCTTTCTGTTCGGCGATCGTGAGCGGCAGGTAGTAGAACAGCGGCTTGCCGCCGACGCCGATCGACAGCTTCGGCTTTTCAAGACCCTGGGCCGACGCGGGAAGCGCCGGCAGGAGTGCGGCTGCGATAGCGACAACGACGAGCGCAAAAAGTCGGCGCATGGAAACGTTCCTCCGGGATTGCGCGGCTCTGCAGCCGCGTAGAACAGGTATTGTCTTAGCGAAGCCCCCGCGCGTCAAACGCGAGCTGGTAGCGGCGCGAGCGCCGGGCCGACGCCGTCACTGTGTCGCTGCCACCGAACCGGCGCAGGTGGCGGATCATCGGCGCGATGCGCGCGCCGACATGCATCAGCGGCTCGGAAGGCGTCAGTCCGCGCTCACGCTCATGCGCGGCGACACGCCTGCGCGCCGAGTCGAATGCAGTGGCGAGCGAGTCGCTGCGCGCAAGCCCCTCGCCGAACAACGCATCGCCGAAGTACGTCGGGTCGCCGCGGCCCTCGCAGCCGAACGACGGCTTGTCGGTTGCCGACGCCGCCACCACGACGGTATGGTCGTCATCGAGTTCGTCGGCGTACGCGCCGGCGTAGCACGCGGCGACGATCACGATGCGCCATTCGAAGCCCGCATCGTCGAGCAGGCTCTTGAGTCCCGCCGGCGTCAGCGCAACCAGGTCCAGCGGCGGCAGCGTGCCCGCGATGCGGCCTCCACGCGCGCCCTTGCCACCGACATACAACATCAGGATGTCCTGGCGCGTGTCGGCAGCCGCCGCCACCTCGGCGAACGTCTCGCGGAGGTTGCTCACCGTCGCCCACGGCATTGTCAACAGCGTGTCCGCGTGGTTGCGCAACACCACCGAATGTCCTTTGGTGTCGAGCCGGTCCTCGATCAGCTTCTGCACGCGGTCCATGTGCGCCGTCCACGCAATTTCCCCGGCATCCGGGGCGAAGGCGACGAAGTAGAGGTTCGCAGCACCCGGATCGCGGTCGTCGATAGCACCCAGCGCGTTGTCGAGCAGCTCCTTCTGCGCGGCGAGCACCGGCTCGGATGCAGCGCTGATCGCGCCGTCGGGGGCAAGTCCTGCGTCGACCGCGCTGAACCAAGGCACGTTGCCGACCAGCATCGGCGACACCACCAGCGGCAATGCAAGGATGATCGCACCGGCACCCGCAATGGCCCAGCGCCGTCGTGGCGGCAACTGCAGATGGATGGCAAGGCAGCGCACCAGGATTGCCACCACCCACCCCAGCATGACGATCCCTGATACGACGGCGAGGCTCGTCGGCCATGCCATACCGGCAAACGCGAACGGCAGGTAGTGGAATATCTGCACCAAGGGGAGCGACGCCATCGCCGTCACCACGATGGCGAGCGCCAGCGCCTGGCGGCGCAGCGCAATCGCCACCACCAGCGCGACGCCTGACAGCATGGCGATGCTGGCGAGTTCGGTGCCGGCGCCAAGGGCGGAAAACGCCGAGTCGCCGCCGAAGCGAAGGCGATCGCCGGCGACATCGATCGCGCAGGAAACGACGAACAGCAGCAGCAGTTGCACGCCATCGATGCGGAACGCAAGCGGCGACACGCGCAGCATCAGCGCGAGTCGCAGGCCCGCGGCCAGATTGCTCCACAGAGAGCGCACGGCTGCGGCGACGGCCTTGCGCATCACGCGCCGATCGCGTGCAGCGCGACGTACGCGCGCACCGCTTCCACGTCGGCCGGCAGCGACGTGAAATGCTGCGCGCGCTGCTCCAGCCCGTCGTACGCTGCAGGACGCGGAGCGGCGAACGAGAGCGCCTCCTCGATCGTCGGCCCGAACTTCGCCGGCAGTGCCGTCTCGATGGCGACCAGCGGCACTGCGGCATCGCGCAGGCGAATTCCGACATGCAGCCCGTCCGCGGTATGCGGATCGACGACGATGCCGTAGCGCTGGTGGACTTCGCGAATGGTGGCAAGGCGCCCGGCATGCGTGCTGCTGCCGGACACGATGCCCGACTGCAGCACCGCCGGCCACCAGGGTGTCGCTCGGAGGTCGAAGCGGCCCTCATCTGCCAGGCGCTGCCATAACGCGCGCACCGCGTCGTAGTCGCGTCCGCTGATGTCGGCGATGAAACGCTCGAAGTTCGACGCCTTGGCGATATCCATCGACGGACTCGACGTCACGTGCGTCTCGGCGCTGCCACGCGGGCGGTAGACGCCAGTGCGGAAGAACTCGTCGAGCACGTCGTTCTCGTTGGTGGCGACGATCAGCCGCCTGATCGGCAGTCCCATCGACCGGGCCACCCAGCCGGCGAACACGTTGCCGAAGTTGCCCGACGGAACGACGAAGTCCACCGGGCCGAAATTGTTCTGCGTGGCGGAAAAATA
>JBDTJK010000014.1:0-8108 GCA_039935875.1 Casimicrobiaceae bacterium | reverse complement strand
GATGGCGGGACTTTTCGCGAGCATCGCTGGCGTGCTGATCGCACTGTGTGGGCAGCAACTGCTGGTGACGGTGCTGCACTCGATCACGGCGACGCAGCTGCCGCTGCCCGGCGTCGCGCCGGGGATCGCGGCGATGGCGGTTGGCTTGCTCATGCTGTTCGGTTTCGCGCTGCCTCCGCTGTTCACGCTGGCCAGCGCCGCACCGTTGCGCGTGCTGCGGCGCGACCTGCCGCGCCCGCGCGCGTGGGGGGTGGCTGCCTATGTCGCCGGCGCCTGCGTGTTCGCCGGATTGCTGGGCGCTCAGGCGCAAGACCTCGACACGGCCGCGTTGACGATCGGCGGCATCGCCGGCCTGCTGGTTGCCGCCGCAGTGACGGCCGCGCTGTCGATCGCGCTGTTGAAGCGCTTGCCGCAACGCGGTGTCACGTGGCGCTTCGGCCTCGCAAACCTCGCGCGGCGGCCGCTCGCATCGAGCCTGCAGATCGGCGCGCTGGCACTGGGCCTGATGGCATTGCTGCTGTTGACGGTCGTGCGCGGCGACCTGCTGCGCACATGGCGCGCCAGTTTGCCGGCGAATGCGCCGAACGAGTTCATCGTCAACGTGCTGCCCGACCAGGTCGCCAGCGTGCGCGCGCAGATGTCCGCCATCTCGGCGCGCGAAGCGACCTTGTATCCGATGGTGCGCGGACGCCTTACCGCAGTGAATGGCGCGCATTTCGACACTGCGCAGTTCGGCGAGTCGCGCGCGCGCCGGCTTGCCGAGCGCGAGTTCAACATGTCGTCGCTCGCCACTCTTCCGCCTACCAACAAGATCGTCGCCGGCGCGTTCTGGCAGCCCGGTGCCGGCAAGGAGGCGGGGTTGTCGCTGGAAGATGGGATCGCCAGGTCGCTCAAGCTCAAGCTCGGCGATACGCTGACGTTCGACATCGCCGGTACGCCGCTGGTGGCGCGGATCACCAGCCTGCGCAAGGTGGAATGGGACAGTTTCCAGCCGAACTTCTTCACGTTGCTGCCGCCACATGGCCTCGACGGATTTCCGACGTCCTACCTCGGCGCGGTGCAGGTTCCGCAGGGTGCCGCTGGAAGCGAGTGGGTGTCGGCGCTGGTCGCGCAGTATCCGAACGTGCTGGTGATCGACGTCGGCGACGTCATACGCCAGGTGCAGACGATCATGGACCAGGTTTCGCGCGCGATCGAGTTCGTGTTCCTGTTCACGCTGGCCGGCGGCCTGCTGGTGCTGCAGGCCGCGATCGCGTCGACGCAGGACGAGCGGCGCTACGACGCCGCAGTGCTGCGTACGCTCGGCGCGTCGCGCGCGCAACTCAACGCGGCGCAGGTCGCCGAGTTCCTGGTGCTGGGCGCGCTCGCCGGATTGCTTGCCGCCAGCGGAGCGTCGATCGTCGGCTACCTGCTGGCGACACGCGTGTTCAGCATCGCGTTCGACTTCAACGCAATGCTTTTCGTCTACGCCGTGCTGGGTGGTGCGGTGGCGGTCGCATTCGCCGGCTGGCTGGGCACGCGCGATACGCTCGACCGGCCACCGATCGAGGTTCTGCGGCAGCTCGCATGACGTTGCGTTCGCGCCGTCACTTGCCGGCCAGCACCGCTTCGCGCGACCAGGTCCGCGCAAACGCCCACAGCGCTGCCGCCGTCAGCAGCAACGGGACGATGGCCGCCTGCGCGAGGTCGGCCATCAGCAGCGCGTCACCGCGCAGCACGCGATTGAGCAGCACGTACTGTGCCGACACCGGCACATACAGCAGCCAGTCGGGTTCCTTGCGCTGCAGGAACATCTGCGCGGCCGGCACCAGCGACACGACGAACAGCAGCAGCTGGGTGTTCGCCTGCGCTTCGCGTATCGAGCGTCCGCGACTGCCGAGCCACAGCAGCACCGCTGGCATCATCGCGATCAGCGGCAGCAGCACGGCGAAAAAGCGCAGCACGTCGCGCGCGCTGAACAGGAACGGCACGCCGACCGCCGGCAGCGGTGCGAACGCCAGCGTCAGGTAGAACCCCCCGATGGTGATGAATACGATCAGCGCGACGAATACGGCGAGCGCCGCCCATTTGCCGATGGCGACCTCGAGCGTCGATGCCGGCGTCATCAATAGCGGCTCCAGCGATGCACGCTCGCGCTCGCCGGCGGTGGCCTCCAGCGCGAACGCCATGCCGCCGACGATCGCTGCCAGCAGGCCGTAGAACGCGACCAGGAACAGCACCAGCGCACCGGATTGGCGCGGCGTGGCGACGTTGACTTCGCGCAACTCGAGCGGATTGCCCACCGTGGGCGCGATGCCGCGCAACAGCAGCCGCTGCTGCCCCCATAGCCGCGCGTAGCCGCGCAGCAACGCTTGCGTCTGGCTGATCGACGCCTGCGCACGATCGCGCGAACGGTCGAACACCAGTTGCACGATTGCGGCACGTCCTGCTGCGACATCGCTCGCGTAGTGCTCGTCGATCAGCAGTGCGACATCAAGGTCGCCGGCGCGAATCCGCGCTTCGTAATCGGCTGGCGCCGGATCGATCGTCACCTGCTGGCGCTGCAGGTAGTCGATCAGCGCTGGTGCGCGTTCGGCGGCGACCACCGCCAGACGCAGGTCGCGCACCTTGTCAGCCTGGCTCGCGATCAGGTTGAAGATCAGCACCAGGAAGATCGGGCCCGCCAACGCAGCCGAGACGACCGTCATCATCACCGTGCGGCGGTCGCGCGACGCATCACGAAGTTCCTTGCCGGCGATGGTGAGGACGCGCTTCAGCATGGTTGCGATGCAGCCTTCATGCCGCCAGGCCCTCGCCGCTGCCGAGCAGCGCGACGAACGCATCCTCCAGCGTCGCGGCACCGGACTGCGCGACGAGCTCCGTGGCCGTGCCTTGCGCGACGACGCGGCCGCGTCCGAGGATGACGATGCGGTCGCACAACGCGACGACTTCCTGCATCACGTGCGAGCTGAACAGCAGGCACTTGCCTGCAGCGCGCAATGCACGCAGCTGCTCGCGCAATGCGCGCACGCTCATGATGTCGAGGCCGTTGGTGGGTTCGTCGAGCAGGATCACCGGCGGGTCGTGGATCAGCGCGCGGGCGATCGCGACCTTCATCCGCTCGCCCTGCGAGAAGCCTTGCACGCGGCGCTCGGCGAGCGTTGTCAGGTTGAGCGTCTCCAGCAGCATGTCGGTGCGCGTGCGCATCAATGCCGGCGCGACGCCGTGAAGGCGGCCGAAGTACTCGATGTTTTCGCGCGCCGTCAGGCGCGGATAGAGACCCCGCGCATCGGACAGCACGCCGATGTTGCGCCGCACCTGTGCGCGCTCGCGCACGATGTCGTGCCCGGCGACGCTCGCGCGGCCGCTGTCGGCGACCACCAGGGTCGACAGCATCCGCAGCAGCGTCGTCTTGCCGGCGCCATTGGGACCCAGAAGCCCGGTGATGGCGCCGTCGGGCACGCTCATCGACACCGAATCGACCGCGCACACGTCGCGCTTCGGACCGAACGACTTGGCCAGCGAATCGATGACGATCATGGTCGCGCACCCAGGCGGTCCGGCCACAGCAGCGGCGGCGCACTGTGTGCCAGGTGCTCGATGCATGACTGCGGCAGCGTGTCGAAGCCGGCGCTGTCGATGAAACGCGCCACCAGCCGCGGTGCGCAGCCGTGCGACGACACGATGTGCCCGTAGCCCGGCGCGACGATCGATTTGGCGTGCTGCAGTGTCGCCGCGACCTCGGCCGCGTAGGCCGGGGGTGTCACCGGATCGAGCCCGCCGGACAGCAGCAGCATCGGGATGTCGCTTGCAAGGGGCGTCGCGAAATCGGCGGGCATCGCGCCGCGCGGCCATGCGCCGCATACGTCGATCAGCTGCGAGACCAGGCGGGCGATCGTCGCGTTGGCCAGCACGCGCTCGCGCGCGGCTGGCGTGATGCGCGGCACGTCCTCGGCGCAGGTTACCGAGTAGTGCAGCGCGGCATTGATCGAATCCTCGAACGAATCGTCGAACATCGCCAGCAGCGCAAGCAGCGGCGCATAGTCGCCACGCTCGGCACGTGACAGGATCTCAGGCAGCAGCGCCGCCATCTCCGGCTGGTAGACGATGAGTTGCAGGGCCGACAGCAGCGCATCGAATGTCAGGTGCAGCGATTGCGCTTCGCCGTTGCGTGGCATCGCCAGCGTGATATCGCGGCCCTGCGGTCCGAGCGCTTGCTCGATAGTGGCCAGCGAGTGCGACAGCGCCGGGTGCGCGGCATTGCAAGCCGGCGAGCGGGCGCACGCGGCAATCACGCCGTCGATCACGTGTTCGCGCGTTGGCCATACGTCGAGCGTGACGATCATCCGCGGCGGCGCGACGCCGTCGAGCACGACGCTGCGGATCACGTCCGCGTGGCGCCGCACATATTCCTGCGCGACGCGCGTGCCGTAACTGCCGCCCCACAGGTTGATCCGTGGATAGGCGAGTGCACGGCGCACGTCCTCGAGGTCGGCGATGAACGTCGTCGTCGTGTATTGGGTCAGGTCGACGCCGCGCCGCATGAGCTCGGCGGCACATGCCGCGGCGCGTGGCCGCGGGTCGGCCTCGAGTGCTGCTGCAAGTCCCGCATCGCGGCGGAATGCGGCGCAATCGAGTGGCGCCGAGCGGCCCGTGCCGCGCTGGTCGACCAGGACGATATCGCGCGTGGTGCGCACGTCGGACAGGGTCGCCGCGAAGTCCGCAATCGACGACGCGGCCTGTCCGGGTCCACCGGCGAGCACGAACAGCGGATCGGGCTTCGGCGACAGCGTGTTCGCTGGCAGCACGATCACCGACAGCGCAAGCTTGCGCCCGGCCGGCATGGCACGGTTCTCGGGCACCTCCAGCGTGCCGCACGACAGCGTCTGCGCGAGTTTCGGCAGGTGACAGTCCGCGAGCGTCAGCGTGCGCGCCGGCGCTCGCGTGTCGGCGCAGCCGGCGCTCGCAAGCGCAGCCGCGAGCAGCCACGCAGCATGCGATGCGAATGGACGCGGGGTCATCGTCGCGGATGGTAGCAAACCCCCCGCGCTGGAGAACGGGCGCAGAGGTGGTTGCGCCACGCCGGCATTCGTTGCCGTACCGGCGGTCTATACTGGAATCCCACGCCGGACACCATCGCAAGGGATGAAGCCGCGACCGCTCGAACCCGGTATCGTCACTGACCTGGCGGGCCAGCTCACTTACGGGGAGTACCTTCGCCTCGACCGCCTGTTGAGCGCGCAGCAACCGCGTTCGGCGGGCGCCGACGGCGCGCCGTTGCACGACGAAATGCTGTTCATCATCCAGCACCAGACGTCCGAGCTGTGGATGAAGCTGTTGACCCATGAACTGAAGGCCGTGATCGCGCATGTCAAGGCCGACAGGCTGCAGCCCAGTTCGAAGATCCTTGCGCGCGCCAAGCAGATCCAGCGGCAGCTGTTCGAGCAATGGGCGGTGCTGGAAACGCTGACGCCATCCGAATACGACGCGCTGCGCCCCGCGCTCGCGCGCTCGTCGGGCTTCCAGTCCGTGCAATATCGTGCGATCGAATTCCTGCTTGGCAACAAGAATCCCGCGCTGCTGCAGGTATTCGCACACGACGCCAAGGCACAGGCAGCGCTGGCTGCGCTGATGCATGCCCCTTCGCTGTACGACGAATTCATTCGCCACCTCGCCCGTCGCGGATTGCCGGTCCCGGTCGCCTGCCTCGAGCGCGACGTGTCGCAGCCGCATGTGCGCGACGCTGCACTGACCGACGTGTTCGCCATCATCTACCGCGATCCTGCGCTGTGGTGGGATGCCTACGACATGTGCGAAAAGCTGGTCGATGTCGAAGAGAGCTTCCAGCTATGGCGATTTCGCCACATGAAGACCGTCGAACGCATCATCGGCAGCAAGCGCGGCACCGGCGGCTCGTCGGGCGTCGGTTACCTGCGCAGCGCGCTGGATGCGACGTTCTTCCCGGAGCTGATCGACGTCCGCGCATTGATCGGCGCGCCCTCGGTCCCCGCCGGATGATCGCCGCCGACGATTCGCCGATCGCGCGCAGCGTTGCCGCGCTGGGCACCGGCGCATTCGACGAGGACTCGCTGCAGCAGCATGTCGCGCCGCTGTTCACGCGGCATCGCGCCGAATCGGGCGGCACGGTGTATCTCGCCAATCATTCGCTCGGCCGCCCGCTCGACGCCACGGCGACCGATCTCGGCGAGGGCCTGGGTGCGTGGTACGCCGCGATGGGCGGGACATGGGACGCGTGGCGAGCGGAGCAGCAATCGCATCGCGCGCGGCTTGCAGAACTGATGCACGCGCCGCGTGTGGATTGCGTGGTGCCGAAGACCAGTGCCGGCCAGGGGCTGCGCGCAGTGCTCAATGCGTTCGACGGCATGCCGCGCGTAGTGGCCACGACGGCCGAGTTCGACTCGCTCGACGTGATCCTGCACGAATACGCGCGGCGCGGCCGCATTCGCGTGGAATGGGTACCGACGCGGGCCGACGGCAGTTTTGCCACCGAAGACCTGGTCGCGTCGGCGCGTGGCGGCTGCGACCTGGTGGTGGCCAGCGAGGTGTTGTTCGCCAGTGGCCAGCGTCTCGACGACATACCAGCGATCGCCGCAGCCGCGCACTCGGTCGGCGCGAAGCTGATGCTCGACACCTATCACTCGCTGGGCGTATTCGATGTCGATGTCGTGCAGCTTGGCGTCGACTACGCTGTCGGCGGCTGTTACAAGTACCTGCGCGGGGGACCGGGCGCGTGCTTCCTGTACGTCGCGCCGACGCTACTCGATGCCGGCGTGACGACGCTCGACATCGGATGGTTTGCGAAGCCGCAACCGCTCGGGTTCGCAGGCCAGGACAATGGCCCTGCAGCGGCGGGTGGCGATGGCTGGCTGGAGTCGACACCGCCGGTGCTCACGTACTACCAGGCGCGGGCCGGGCAGCTACTGCTGCTGGCACTCGGCATCGAGCGCATCCGTGCGCATTCACTGCAGCTGCAGCGGCGGCTGGTTGCGCATCTGGCCATGTACGCGATCGATGCGCGTGGCGGCGACGCGATGCGCGGCGCATTCGTCGTCGTGCACGATGCGCGCGCGGCGCAGTGGGCGCAGGCGCTCGCGCGGCTTGGCATCGCCGTCGATGCGCGCGGCCCATGGCTGCGGATCTGCCCCGACCTGCTGACGACCGAAGCCGACCTCGAGGCGGTTGCCATCGCGCTGGCCGAATTGCGTTAATGCTGGGCGCGCGAATCAGCGCAGGATAAAATTCACCAGCATCAGCAAGCCGCCGACGAACAGCACGGCGAACCCGATCGCCATCAGGATCAGGTACAGCGGATTGATCGACGCCACGTCACGGGTCAGGTCGCGGTGCTTGCGCACGCCGAAAACACCCCAGAGCACCGCCTTCAGCGTCTGCGCGAACGACGCGCGCCCGCGCACATCCGGCGTTCCGGGAGCTTGCTGGGAGTGCTGCCTGGTGGGTTCGCTGCGCATCGCGGCCGGCCGTCCATTGGTGTTTGCGTATCCACCTTATCACGGGCTCGAGCGCCAGCAACTGGCGCGGCAGGCGCAAAACGCGCAGCAATTGCTTGAATGTCGAGGCGATTCACCCCATTTCTGTGAGAATTGACGGATTCGAGGGGAACCCATGCGTTTCGACAAACTGACCACCAAATTCCAGCAGGCGCTGTCCGATGCCCAGAGCCTGGCACTCGGCGGTGACGCCGGGTTCATCGAGCCGCAGCATTTGCTCGCAGCATTGCTGGCGCAGGAAGACGGCGGTACCGCATCGCTGCTCGCGCGAGCGGGCGTCGCGTTGCCACGCCTGCAAACCGCGCTGAAGCAGGCGATCGCGCGGTTGCCCAAGGTCGAAGGGACCGGCGGGGAGATGTCGATCTCGCGCGACCTGAACAATCTGCTCAATCTCGCCGACAAGGAGGCGCAGAAGCGCAACGACCAGTTCATCGCATCGGAAATGTTGCTGCTCACCGCCACCACCGACAAGGGCGAGCTCGGCCGCATGCTGAAGGATGCTGGCCTCACGCGGAAATCGCTGGAAGATGCGATCGAGCAGGTGCGCGGCGGCGCCGGCGTCGATTCGCAGGAAGCCGAAGGCCAACGCGAATCGCTGGC
>JBDTJK010000013.1:0-5914 GCA_039935875.1 Casimicrobiaceae bacterium | reverse complement strand
TTCGGCAGCTGCCGCTACAAGCTGCGCAGCTTCGACGAGTCGCGTGCGCAGTACGAGCGCCTGATCGAGGTGTTCCGTGCGCACGACATCGGCTACTTCTTCTACAACGGCGGCAACGATTCGGCGGACACCTGCCTCAAGGTGTCGCAGATCAGTGAGCGCCTGGGCTATCCGGTCACCGCGGTGCATGTGCCGAAGACCGTCGACAACGACCTCGCATTGACCGACAACTGTCCGGGCTTCGGCTCGGTGGCCAAGTACGTGGCGACGTCGATGCGCGAGGCGGCCTTCGACGTCGCGTCGATGTGCCGCACGTCGACCAAGGTTTTCGTGCTCGAGGTGATGGGCCGGCATGCCGGCTGGATCACCGCAGCGGTGGGGATGGCCGACGACACGGCGACGCCGATCCCGTTGCTGCTGCTGTTCCCCGAAGTGCGCTTCGACGAGGCGCGCTTTCTCGCGGCCGTGGATGCCAAGGTGGCGGCGTCGGGCTATTGCTGCGTCGGCGTGTCGGAGGGACTGCTGGGACCTGAGGGCAAGTTGCTGTCCGACACAGGCATGCGCGACGCATTTGGACACGCGCAGCTGGGCGGCGTCGGTCCGATGATCGCGGGCCTGGTCAAGGATCGGCTCGGCCACAAGTACCACTGGGCGGTGGCCGACTACCTGCAGCGGGCGGCACGCCATCTCGCGTCGAAGACGGACGTCGCGCAGGCGTATGCAACCGGCAAGGCGGCGGTCGAGCTCGCGCTCGCGGGTCACAACGCCGTGATGCCGGCGATCGTGCGCATGTCGGATGCGCCGTATCGCTGGAAGATCGCGCCGGTACCGCTGTCGCGCGTGGCCAACGCCGAGAAAATGCTGCCGCGCGATTTCATCGCGAAGGATGGCTTTGGCATCACCGCCAAGGCGCGGCGCTATCTTGCGCCGCTGATGCAAGGCGAGGACCCGCCTCCGTATCGCGATGGCCTGCCGCGCTTCACGCGACTGAAGAATGTCGCAGTGAAGAAAAAGCTCGCCAGCAATTTCACAATCTGATCGCACATCCGCATGACAGTCACGATCGACTATTACTTCACGCCGGTATCGCCCTACGCGTACCTCGGCCACGGCCGTTTGGCGAAGATCGCGCATGATAGTGGCGCGCTGGTCAAGGCCAAGCCGGCGGATTTCGGGCGCATTTTCGCCGCATCGGGAGGACTTCCGCTGGCCAAGCGTGCCGTACAGCGCCAGGCCTACCGGCAAGTCGAGTTGCGCCGCTGGAGCGAGTTCCTCGGTATCCCGCTCAACGTGCAGCCGAAGTTCTTCCCCTGCGGCGCCGACGTGGCGGCGCGCTGGATCCTTGCCGCCCGCGACGCCGAGCCTGCGCGCCTGCTGGACTTCTGCGGCGCGGTCGGCAAGGCGCTGTGGGCGGAAGAGCGCGATGTGGCGGACACCGCCACGCTGGCTGCGCTGGCAAAGGCGAGCGGCCTGGACGCCGGACCCTTGCACCAGCGTGCCGACAGCGCCGAAATTGTGTCGTGCTACGACCTATATACGCAGCAAGCGATCGATGCCGGCGTGTTCGGCGCGCCGACCTATGTCGTCGACGGCGAATTGTTCTGGGGGCAGGACCGACTCGACTTCCTGGCCCGCAAACTGGCAAAATAGGGGGTTTTCCGTACATTGCACCCGGCCGGGCTACCCGGTGGGCGCAGGCACGGCCAGGGGAAAGGGGGCGCCGTTTGTCGCGACGACTCCCCGGACCTTGCGGCGCGGGTCCACTTGCGCCGCGGGTTTCCACATCATTTCGTCGTTCGGGAGAAATTCGCAATGTCCAACGCACTCGTCTTCGCGATCGTCTGCGCGCTCGCTGCCATTGTGTATGGCGCATGGTCGATCAAATGGATCCTCGCCAAGCCCGCGGGTAACGCACGCATGCAGGAGATCGCGCTGGCGATCCAGTCCGGCGCGCAGGCGTATCTCAACCGCCAGTACACGACGATCGCGATTGTCGGGGTGATCCTGATGCTGCTGATCGGCTGGTTCCTCAACTGGGCGACCGCCGGTGGATTCGCGCTCGGCGCGGTGCTGTCCGGACTGACCGGCTTCATCGGCATGAACGTCTCGGTGCGCGCCAACGTGCGTACGGCGGAAGCGGCGCGCACCGGCCTCAACGAGGCGCTGGCCGTCGCGTTTCGCGGCGGCGCGATCACCGGCATGCTGGTGGTCGGGCTCGCGCTGCTGGGCGTCACTGGGTTCTACTGGTACCTGGTCAATGCGGGCCATGCGGCGGCGGATACCGCGCGCAACCTGCACGCGATCATCGAACCGCTGGTGGGACTCGCATTCGGCGGCTCGCTGATCTCGATCTTCGCGCGCCTGGGCGGCGGCATCTTCACCAAGGGCGCCGACGTCGGCGCCGACCTCGTGGGCAAGGTCGAAGCCGGCATTCCCGAAGACGATCCGCGCAACCCGGCCGTGATCGCCGACAACGTCGGTGACAACGTCGGCGATTGCGCGGGCATGGCAGCCGACCTGTTCGAGACCTACGCGGTCACCATCGTCGCCACGATGCTGCTCGGCACGCTGCTGTTGCCGAACATGGCCGAGCGCGCCGTCACCTATCCGCTGGTGCTGGGCGGATTCTCGATCCTCGCGTCGATCATCGGCTGCTTCTTCGTGAAGACCAACGGCGGCAAGATCATGAACGCGCTGTACAAGGGACTGATCGTCGCCGGCGTGCTGTCCGCGATCGGCTTCTACTTCATCACCAACCGCATGATGGGTGACGTGGCGGCATCGGATCCGACACTGTCGACGCTGCGCTTGTGGGGCGCGTCGCTGGTCGGCCTCGCGCTGACGGCAGCGATGGTGGTGATCACGGAGTACTACACGGGCACCGATTACGCGCCCGTCAAGCACATCGCGGAAGCGTCCACCACCGGGCACGCGACCAACATCATCGCGGGACTTGGCGTGTCGATGAAGTCGACCGCATGGCCAGTGATCTCGGTGTGCATCGCGATTCTGGTTTCGTATCACCTGGCGGGCCTGTATGGCATCGCGATCGCCGCCACGGCGATGCTGTCGATGACGGGCATCATTGTCGCGCTGGACGCCTACGGCCCGATAACCGACAACGCCGGCGGCATCGCCGAAATGAGCGACCTCCCGCCGTCGGTGCGCGCGATCACCGATCCGCTCGACGCCGTCGGCAACACGACGAAAGCCGTCACCAAGGGCTATGCAATCGGATCGGCGGGCCTTGCCGCGCTGGTGCTGTTCGCCGACTACACGCACGCGCTGACCGGTGCCGGCTACAACATCACGTTCGACCTGTCCGATCCGATGGTGATCGTCGGCCTGTTCCTCGGCGGGCTTATTCCGTACCTGTTCGGTGCGATGGCGATGGAAGCCGTCGGCCGCGCGGCGGGTGCGGTCGTGCTCGAAGTGCGCCGCCAGTTCCGCGACATCAAGGGCATCATGGAAGGCACGGCGAAGCCGGAATACGGCGTCGCGGTCGACATGTTGACCAAGTCGGCGATCAAGGAAATGATCGTGCCGTCGCTGTTGCCGGTGCTGGTGCCGGTGCTGGTCGGCCTGCTGCTCGGACCGCAGGCGCTCGGCGGCCTGCTGATGGGAACCATCATCACCGGCATCTTCGTCGCCATCTCGATGACGACGGGCGGTGGCGCGTGGGACAACGCGAAGAAGTACATCGAGGACGGCCACCATGGCGGCAAGGGTTCGGATGCGCACAAGGCCGCCGTGACTGGCGATACCGTCGGCGACCCGTACAAGGACACCGCCGGCCCGGCCGTGAATCCGCTGATCAAGATCATCAACATCGTCGCGCTGATGATCGTGCCGCTGTTGGGCGTCTGGGGCGTCCACAAGGCCGATGCGACGCACGTGTCGGTGCCGCCCGCGGTCATCGCGCCCGCGCCGCAGAGCGCCGCGCCGACGCCTGCGACAGCCGCGCCGGCGAGTGCCGACGCGCCGGTCCCGGTCCCGGCCAAGCCGTAGCGCACCGCGTCTCGCCGACGCACAGGGGCCGCACACGCGGCCCTTGTCGTTTGCACGCCGACGCCAGCTTGTGCGACGCTGTGCACGGCATTGTCCGGCGCAGCCGCACGGCACTCGTTGTAATCTTGCGCCGTCTGATTTCCAATGCGGGTGCGCCGCCGGGCGCATCGACGGGAGAATCGCGATGGCACGCGGAAGTCTGCTGCGAATGCTGCAACAATCCGCGCGGCGCGTGCGCGAGTCGCATCGCGGGCCGGTCGCGACGGACGTCGACCATCGGCGACGGCGGATACTGACCCAAGCAGCGGTGCTCGCCGGCTCGGCGTGGTTGCCGGCATCCCTCGCGGCGACGCCTCGCATTGCCTCGACGGCGCCGCGCGCAATCGTCATCGGCGGCGGCCTGGCAGGTCTTTGCGCAGTCGATGCGCTTGCAAGCGCCCGCGTCGACGTCGTGTTGCACGAAGCGTCGCCGCGCCTGGGCGGCCGCTGCTACTCCGAGCGCGTGGCATTTGCCGACGGCCAGGTCGCCGAGCGCGGCGGCGAGTTGATCGACACCGGGCACTCGGAGATTCGCGCGTTGGCCGCATCGTTTGGCTTGCAGCTCGACGACTTGAGCGCAGCGGAGGCGGCCGGCGCGCTTCCGGTCGTGCGCTTTGCCGATGGCATCTACCCGCTAGCCGATATCGACCGTGACTTCGCCGGCGTGTTGCCGGCCCTCGACCGCGACGCCAAGGTGCTCGGCGACGACATGCCGACCTGGCGCAAGCACACGCCTGCGCAACTTGCACTCGACAGGATGGCGGCAAGCGATTGGATCGCGACGCGCGTGCCGGGCGGTGCCGGCTCGCGGATGGGTCGGCTGATCGGCAACGCGTACATCGAGGAACTGGGCGGCGACCTGTACGAAACCAGCGCGGCGACCGTCGTCGCGCTGCTCAAGGGCTCGCCGCGCGAGCATTGCTCGCCGTACGAGGAATCGGACCAGCGCTATCACATCCGTGGCGGCAACGACCAGATCGTGTCGATGCTCGCCGCACGCAACGTCGCGCGCATCGAGACGTCGTCACGGCTCATCGCGCTGGCGCGACGCAGCGACGGCAGGCTGCGCGTGACAATCGCGCGCGACCAGCGCGTGCGCGACGAAATTGCGGATCGCGTGGTGCTCGCATTGCCGTTCACGTTGCTGCGCGAGGTCGATTGCACGCGCGCGGGATTGTCGGCACGCAAGCTCGCGGCGATCCGCGAGCTTGGCATGGGGCGCAACTGCAAGCTGCAGCTGCAATTCGATGCCCGTGCGTGGCAGGCACTTGGCGCGACCGGCGAAACGCGCGTGGACAGCGCGTTCGAGACGAGCTGGGAAGTCACGCGCGGGCAGGCGGGCGCCAGCGGCGTTCTCAATTGCTTTTCCGGTGGATCCATGGCAACCCGCGCTGGCGAAGGTGCACTCGATGCGCGTACGCACGAGGCGCTGGCCGTGCTTGACGCCGCGCTGCCGGGCATCGGCGCGCATTACAACGGACGGGCGATCCGCAACGCCTGGGAACGTTATCCGTGGACGCGTGGTTCGTATGCGTTGTTCAAGCCCGGCCAATACACACTGTTTAACGGCGCGCTCGACACGGCGGAAGGCGCCGTGCATTTCGCCGGCGAGCACACGTCGGCGCAATGGCAGGGCTATCTCAATGGCGCTGTGGAAAGCGGCCAGCGCGCCGCACGAGAGGTCGCCGCCGCGCTCGGTGGCCGCACGCGCCGTGCCGCGTGACCACCGCGCGCGCAGGATGGGGGTCGCGCGCCTGCGAGCCCCGCGACGGTCACGGGCCGCTCGGCGCGCGTGACCGGAGCGTCTAGCGAGGGCGGCGGGACGAGCGTTCGAAGTCTTCGCGCGCTTGCGTGTAGCGGTCGGTAT
>JBDTJK010000012.1:0-8689 GCA_039935875.1 Casimicrobiaceae bacterium | reverse complement strand
CCGCGGGAAAGGCGTGACTTCGTGCCCACGCCTGTTTGCAAACTGGTCGGGGTGAGAGGATTTGAACCTCCGACATCTTGCTCCCAAAGCAAGCGCGCTACCGGGCTGCGCTACACCCCGAACCCGCCGATTATGCCAGCCACGGCCGATCGCCTCGCGCAATGTGACGCGGTGGACCGGGAAGCGAGGATTCGTGCGCGTCGCGTGCGCCATGTGGTTGCACGGATCAGCAACCGCCGCAATGCGATAATCGCATGCTCCATCATCGATCCGGTCCGAAGTCCATCCACCGAAAGAATGCCTCATGACCAATTCCACCCTCGATGTCGCCATCGTCGTCGGCAGTCTGCGCAAGGAATCCTTCAGCCGCAAGATGGCGCTGGCAATCGCCGACCTCGCGCCGCCGTCGCTCAAATTCGAGATCGTCGAGATCGGCCAGCTCGCGCTGTTCAACCAGGATGAAGAGGCAAACCCACCGCCCGCGAACGCAGCGTTCAAGGCGCGCATCCAGAAAGCCGACGCAGTGCTGTTCGTCACACCCGAATACAACCGCTCGGTGCCGGGTGTGCTGAAGAACGCGATCGACGTCGCGTCGCGCCCCTACGGCACGAGTGCATGGGATGGCAAGCCCGCGGCGGTGCTGAGTTTGTCGCCAGGCGCGCTGGGTGCCTTCGGTGCCAACCATCACCTGCGCCAATCGCTGGTGTTCCTCAACATGCCGACGCTGCAGCAGCCGGAGGCCTATATCGGCCAGGCGGCGACGCTGTTCGACGCCGCGGGCAAGCTCGCCAACGAGCAGACGCGCGAATTCATCACCAGGTTCATCAACGCGTTCGCGGCACTGATCGAGCGCTGCCGCAAGTAGTGCACGCAGCCGTGCAGGGTGCTGTTCGAGCCATTGCAGCGCCAGGGCGTCGATGACCGACTGCAGTGTCGAAACCTGGGTCAGGATCGCGATGCAAAAGCAGCCTTCGTCGCGGCCCATTTGCGCGAAGCACAGGCCAGCGAGGCCGCGTCAGGATCGGCACAGGCGGAACCGGCGCCAACGGCTGGACGGCGCTGCGCCACGCGCGATCATTGCTCGCGTTTGAGTTGCGGAAAGAGGATAACGTCGCGGATCGATGGCGCATCGGTCAGCAGCATCACCAGGCGATCGATGCCGATGCCTTCGCCGGCGGTCGGCGGCAGGCCATATTCGAGCGCGCGCACGTAGTCGGCGTCGAAGTGCATCGCCTCCTCGTCGCCCGCATCCTTGGCGGCGACCTGTGCCGAGAAGCGCGCTGCCTGGTCCTCGGGATCGTTGAGCTCGGAAAAACCGTTGGCGATCTCGCGCCGCGTGATGAAGAGCTCGAACCGGTCGGTGATCGCCGGATTGGCATCGCTGGCGCGGGCAAGCGGCGACACGTCGGTCGGATGCGCGATGATGAACGTCGGCTGCACCAGCTTTTCCTCCGTTGTCGCCTCGAACAGCTTCAACTGCAGCACGCCGAGGCCATCGGTGGGCAGCACCGCGGCACCGGCTGCGCGCAGCGCGTCGCGCAGGAACTCGTGGCGGTCCAGGTCGGCCAGCGCATAGCCGTCGTTATAGCGATGGATCGCCTGCGCCATCGTCAGGCGGTCGAATGGCCGGCCGAGATCGATCGTATCGCCTTGGTAGGTGACGCTTGCCGATCCGAGCACCTTTATCGCGACACCGCGGATCAGTTCCTCGGTGAGGTCCATCAGGTAGTGGTAGTCACGATAGGCCTCGTAGAACTCGAGCATCGTGAACTCTGGATTGTGCCGTGTCGAGATACCTTCGTTGCGGAAATTGCGGTTGATCTCGAACACCTTCTCGAGCCCGCCGACGACAAGCCGCTTCAGGTACAGCTCCGGCGCGATGCGCAAATAGAGCTGCATGTCGAGCGCGTTGTGATGCGTGATGAACGGCCGCGCCGCCGCACCGCCGGGAATGGGATGCATCATCGGCGTCTCGACTTCGAGATAGCCGCGCGCGACGAAGAACTCGCGCACGGCCTGCACGATCTGCGAACGCCGCACGAACACGTCGCGCGACGAAGGATTGGTGATGAGGTCGAGGTGACGCTGACGGTACTTCTGTTCCTGGTCGGACAGCCCGTGAAACTTCTCCGGCAGCGGCCGCAATGCCTTCGACAACAGGCGCACGCTGTCGCAGCGCAGCGTCAACTCGCCGGCCTTGGTCTTGAACAGCGTGCCGGTCGCGCCGAGGATGTCGCCCAAATCCCAATGCTTGAATGCGTCAAGCACTTCCGCACCGACATTGTCCAGCGTCACGTACAGCTGGATACGGCCCGACATGTCCTGCAACGTGGCGAAGCACGCCTTGCCCATCACCCGTTTCAGCATCATCCGGCCGGCGACCGCGGCACGCTGTGCAAGCGGCTCCAGCGCTTCGTTGGCAAGCGAATCGAAGCGGTCATGCAGGCCCGCCGCCAGCGCATCGCGCCGAAAATCGTTGGGGTACGCGGGGCCGAGCGCCCGCAATGCGGCAAGCTTCGCGCGCCGCTCGGCAAAGATCTGGTTTTCGTCCGTCACCGGCAACTGCTGGAGTTGGGATTGCTCGCTCATCGTCATGTCCCTGTGCGCAGCATCCGCTGCCGTTGCTGCGCGGCGCGTGCCGCAATGTCCCGCGGATCGGCCGCGCGATAGTCGGCCAACGCGGCGATCACATGGGGCCCCGTCAACTCATCAGCCGATAGCGTGGTAGTCATCGCCATGGCGGTCATGCCGGCGCGCGCTGCACCTTCGATGCCGAGCGGCGCATCTTCGAACACCACGCAATCTGACGGATCGACTTCCATCCGCGCAGCAGCCAACAGGAAGATATCGGGGGCCGGCTTGCCCTGTTGTACCTCGTGCCCGCCGGCGACCGCGCCGAAGAACTTCTGCATGCCGAGGTGATGCAGTGCGAACGCGATGTTGCCTGCGTCACCTGCAGTGGCGCAGCCGAGCGGGATTCCCGCCGCGTGGGCTGCGCGCGCGAATACGGCGAATCCGGCCACCTCGCGGAAGATCGGCGCAAACAGCTCGCGATAGACGATCTCCTTTTCCTGCACAAGTTCGTGCGCGCGCGCATCGCTGAGCGGGCCGAACAGCTCGCGCATGACTTCCAAGCCGGTGCGCCCGGCCGTGCGATGGAAAAAGTCGGCGTTATCGAACGCACGGCCGTGGCGTGCCAGGAACATGCCCCACGCGCGGTCGTGCGTGGGCATCGAATCGATGATCGTGCCGTCGATGTCGAAGATGAACGCAATCAATTGAGTCCCCCCGTAGCGGCCTGCGGCCGCCTCCCCCCAGGGGGCTTCGCGCCCTCGGGGCGGCCCATCGGGCGCGTCATTGCACGCCCTGCTTCAGGCTGGCGGCGATGAAGTCGTCGAGGTCGCCGTCGAGGATCGCCTGCGTGTTGCCCACCTCGTAGTTGGTGCGCAGATCCTTGATCCGCGACTGGTCGAGCACGTAGCTCCTGATCTGGTGTCCCCAGCCGATGTCGGTCTTGGAATCCTCCAGCTTCTGCTGCTGCTCCTGGCGCTTGCGCAGCTCGAGCTCGTACAGCTTGGCCTTGAGCATCGCCATCGCCTCGGCGCGATTGCGGTGCTGCGACCGATCGTTCTGGCACTGCACGACGATGTTGGTTGGTATGTGTGTGATGCGCACGGCGGAGTCGGTCTTGTTGATGTGCTGGCCGCCGGCTCCGGATGCGCGGAAGGTGTCGATCCGCAAATCGGCCGGATTGATGTCGACCTCGATCGAATCGTCGATCTCCGGATAGACGAATACGCTGGCGAACGACGTATGGCGGCGCGCGTTGGAGTCGTACGGGCTTTTGCGCACCAGTCGATGCACGCCGGTTTCGGTGCGCAGGTGTCCGAACGCATAATCGCCGCTGACCTTGATGGATGCACTCTTGATGCCGGCAACTTCGCCGGGCGATTCCTCGAGTACCTCGGCCGTGAATCCCTTGCGCTCGCTGTAGCGCAGGTACATCCGCAACAGCATCGATGCCCAATCCTGCGCCTCGGTGCCCCCGCTGCCAGCCTGGATGTCAACGAAGCAGGAATTGGCGTCGAGCGGGTGCGAGAACATCCGCCGGAACTCCAGCGTCTCGATCGTCGATTGTGCGGCGACGAGGTCATCGGCGACGGCAGCCATCGTCTCATCGTCGGCATCGCTGCGCGCAAGTGCGAACAGTTCGTCGCTGTCGGACAGCCGGCCGCCGAGTCCGGTCAGCGTTACAACCACGTCGTCGAGCTGCTTCTTTTCCTTGCCAAGCGCCTGCGCGCGCTTGGGGTCGTCCCAGATCTTCGGATCTTCGAGTTCGCGCGCGACTTCCTCGCGGCGTGCGGCCTTCACATCGAAGTCAAAGATACCTCCGCAGCTCGGCCGTGCGATTGGTGAGGTCGGCGAGCGAGTTGGCGATCTGGTTGATGCGTTCGGCTTCCATGGCAGCGACAATCGGCAGTGGTGAATGTCGAATTATACGGGTGCGCTGTCGCGCGCGTCCGGTGGGCCCCCGGGGCTGCCGCGGGAGCGTAAAATCCCGGCTCCGCGCTAGCGCCTCCTCCGGAGCGAGACATGCCCACGTTCTTTGTCAACAAGAACCGCGTCGATATCAGCAAGGACGTGCACGCCGACACGCCGCTGTTGTGGCTCCTGCGCGACCAGCTCAACCTGACCGGAACCAAGTACGGCTGCGGCATTGCCCTGTGCGGCGCGTGCACTGTCTATGTCGAAGGCAAGCCGGTGCGCTCGTGCCAGACGCCGTTGTCGTCGCTCAAGCAGGGCGCGGACATCACGACGATCGAGGGACTCAAGTCACGCGAGGCGCAGGCGGTGCAGGCTGCGTGGGTACGCATGGACGTGCCGCAGTGTGGCTATTGCCAGTCGGGACAGGTGATGTCGGCAGCCGCGCTGCTCGCCGGCAACAAGCGTCCCAGCGATGCCGACATCGATGCGGCGATGGCCGGCAACATCTGCCGCTGTGCCACCTACGTGCGCATCCGTGCCGCGATCCATGACGCGGCCAAGACCCTTGGCTGAGGAAGAAGCCATGCATCCGATCCGCTATCCGCACGACATTTCCGGGACCGGCATGTCGCGCCGTGTGTTCCTCAAGGTCGCCACCGCCGCAGGCGCGGGGCTCACGCTGGCGGTCTACGGCGGCCGGGCCGCCGCACAGGCAGCAGCGGGCGCATCGGTCGATCCCAGCGCATTCGTGCGCATCGGCACCGACGACACCGTCACCGTGATCGTCAAGCACCTGGAAATGGGCCAGGGCACCTACACCGGGCTGCCAGCGCTGGTAGCCGAGGAACTGGGTGCCACGTGGGCGCAGATCCGCGCCGAAGGCGCACCCGCCAACGCAGCCATCTACAACAACCTGTTGTGGGGTCCGGCACAGGGAACGGGCGGCTCGACTGCACTTGCCAATTCCTGGCTGCAGTACCGTACCGCCGGCGCGACCGCACGCGCGATGCTGGTCGCGGCCGCGGCCATGCAATGGAAGGTCGACGCGGCCACGATCAGCGTCAAGGATGGCGTCGTGTCCGCCACCGGCAAGCGCGCCACCTTCGGCCAACTCGCCAGCGCCGCCGCACAGCAGCCGGTCCCCGCCAGCGTGAAGCTCAAGGACGCGGCCGACTTCGTGTTCATCGGCAAGCACTTTCCGCGCACTGATTCGAAGGCCAAGTCGAACGGCACGGCGATCTACACGCAGGACATCAAGCTGCCGGGGATGCTGACCGCGGTGGTCGCGCATTCGCCGCGCTTCGGCGGCCGCGTGAAGCGCTTCGATTCGGACGGTGTCGTCACGGTTCCGGGCGTGCGCTACGTCATCGAAGTGCCGAACGGTGTCGCCGTCGTCGGCACCAGCTTCTGGGCGGCCAAGAAGGGACGCGACGCGTTGCGCGTCGAATGGGACGACAGCATCGCGTTCAAGGCGTCGTCGTCGGAGGTGTTCGACGAATTCCGGAGACTGTCGAAGACGCCCGGCAAGCAGGTGCGCAACGATGGCGACGTGGCCAGGGCGCTGGCCGGCGGAGCGAAGCGGATCGACGCCGAATTCGTGTTTCCGTACCTGGCGCATGCGCCGATGGAACCGCTCAACTGCGTGGTGAAGCTGTCGGCCGATCGCTGCGAGATCTGGAACGGCGAGCAATTCCATACGGCTGACCAGCATGCGGTAGCCGCAGTCGTCGGGCTGAAGCCCGAGCAGGTGTTCATCAACCAGCTGTTCGCCGGTGGCAGCTTCGGCCGCCGCGCCAGCTCGACGTCGGACTATGTCGTCGAGGCGGCCGCGATCGCCAAGGGCATAGCCAAGGCCGGCAAGCGCGACATCCCGGTCAAGCTCGTGTGGACCCGCGAGGACGACATGACCGGCGGCTACTATCGCCCCGCCTACCTGCACACGATGAGCGCGGCACTCGATGCAAGTGGCAACGTCGCTGCCTGGCAGCACAGGATCGTCGGCCAGTCGATCACCGAAGGCACGCCGATCGCCGCGATGACGATCAAGAACGGCATCGACGCCACCAGCGTCGAAGGCGCGTCGAACCTGCCTTATTCGATCGCCAACCTTGGGGTCGACCTGCACTCGCCGTCGATCGGCATCCCGGTGCTGTGGTGGCGCTCGGTTGGCTCGACACACACCGCGTATGCGACCGAAGTGATGATCGACGAGCTTGCGGTCGCGGCTGGCAAGGATCCCGTCGCGTTCCGCCTGGCGCTGCTTGGAAGTGCGCCGCGCCACCGCGGCGTGCTCGAACTCGCCGCGCAGAAGGCCGGCTGGGGTACGCCGCTGGCGCCGGGCAAGCCTGGCGAGAAACGCGGGCGCGGCGTCGCCGTGCACCAGTCGTTCAACACCTATGTCGCCGAAGTTGCCGAGGTAACGATCGACGCCCGCAACCAGTTGCGCGTCGATCGCGTCGTCTGCGCCGTCGACTGCGGCGTTGCCGTCAATCCGGATGTCGTACGCGCCCAGATGGAAGGCGGCATCGGGTTTGCACTGGCCGCGGCGCTGTACGGCGAGATCACGTTGACCAAAGGCGTCGTGCAGCAGACCAACTTCCACCAGTACCCGGTGCTGCGGATCAACGAGATGCCCACGATCGACGTGCATATCGTGCAATCCGGCGACAAGCCCACTGGCGTTGGCGAGCCGGGCGTGCCGCCATTGGCGCCGGCGGTGGCCAACGCCATCGCCGCGGCCACCGGCAAGCGGCTGCGCAGCCTGCCCTTCAATCTCGCTTAGCTGGAATGCGCCAACCTGGGTGAAACAGCACCCGGTGGGGGGTGGCCCGCGACTTGCTTTGCAACGTAGTCCCGGACCGCTCGCGCGAGTAGAGTACGGGTCGGTCGACGAACGGCGCGCGCGACGCCGTCGCCTGCGATCGAACTGCTGGATGTCGGAGGAACCTGGAATGCACAAGCTATTGGCAGCGCTGGCGGCCGCGGCGTTCACCGCTATTGCGGCGCACGCCGAACCGGGTGTCACCGGCACCACGATCGTCATCGGGCAGTCGGCGCCCCTCACCGGGCCGGCGATGGAGCTCGGCACGGAAATGCGCGCCGGCGCGCTGCTCTATTTCGATTACATCAATTCGCGCGGCGGCGTCAACGGCCGCACCATCGAATTGCGCACGCTCGACGATGGCTACGAGCCGGACCGCGCAGTCGCGAACACGCACCGATTCGTCGATCGCGACGAGGCATTCGCGCTGTTCGGCTATGTCGGCACGCCGACCACGCTCGCCGCGATGCCGATCTTCACACAGGCGCGCGTGCCGCTGGTCGGGCCATTCACTGGTGCCGAGCAATTCCGGCGCCCGCTCAATCGCTACATATTCAACGTGCGCGCCAGCTATTTCCAGGAGACCGACGACCTGGTCGAACTGCTCACCAAGCTCAACCTGACGCGCGTCGCGGTTTTCTACCAGAACGACGCTTACGGCAAGGCGGGGCTCGAAGGCGTCGACCGCGCGATGAAGAAACGCAAGCTCGAGATCGTCGGCACCGGCACCGTCGAGCGCAATTCGTCGGACGTGACGGCTGCCGTGACCGCCATTACCAAATCGAACCCGCAGGCGGTGATCCAGATCGGCGCCTACAAGTCATGCGCCGCGTTCATCAAGGCGATGAAGAAGAACGGCATGTTCGTGCAATACATGAACGTGTCGTTCGTCGGCGCGCGGGCATTGGCGCATGAGCTCGGCAACGACGGCCGTGGTGTCGGCATTTCGCAGGTCGTGCCGTACCCATGGAACGGTGGCGTGCCGGTCGTGCGCGAGTACCAGAAGCTGACGTTGGCCAAGAACAACAAGGAAGTTTATTCGTTCACCAGCCTCGAGGGTTTCATCGCCGCCAAGGTGATGGTCGAAGGATTACGCCGCGCTGGTCGCGAACTGACGCGCGAGCGGCTGGTCAGCGCTCTGGAAACGCTCAACGACTACGATGTCGGCGGCTTCAACGTCACCTATTCGCCGACCGATCACACCGGCTCGCGTTTCGTCGAGCTTACCGCCATCGGCAAGGACGGCAACTTCGTCCGCTAGCTCGCAATGCACACGCCGCCGGATTTCGTTGCCTCGCATCGCGCGCCGCAGCCCCTGCCGCCAAACACATGGGTGTTTGCGTATAGCGGTCCGCAAATCCTGTGGCGCGGCAGCGAGGACGC
>JBDTJK010000011.1:0-3787 GCA_039935875.1 Casimicrobiaceae bacterium | reverse complement strand
CGGCATGTTCGGCATGTACTTCGCCAAACGCGTGCCGTCGGGTTACGATGAAGTGATGGCCTGCAACCGCGAACGCTTCAACCGTTTCTTCCACGCAATGCTCGATCGCGGAGTCTACCTCGCGCCGTCGGCGTTCGAGGCGGGATTCGTTTCGTCTGCGCACGGTGCGCACGAAATCACGACCACGCTCGCCGCAGCCGAGGCGGCGTTTGCGGACTAGATGGCAAGCGTCGGCCGCAACGAACCGTGCCCGTGCGGAAGCGGCCAGCGCTTCAAAGCGTGCCATGGCCGCATCGGATTGCATTCCGGAACCGTCGACTTCGTCGTCGCCGGGACGCAAAAAGGCGGCACCAGCACGCTCGACGCCTATTTGCGCGAACACCCCGAAGTCTGCATGCCCAGCGCCGACAAGGAAGTACACTATTTCGACGACGATGCGAAGTTCGCGGCAGCGGCAGCGGCAGCCGATTATGTCGCGTATCACGCCCATTTCACTCCGGCCCCGCAGCAACGCCTGCTCGGCGATGCTACGCCGGTGTACATGTTCCATCCGCCGGCCCCAGCTCGCATCCACGCGTACAACCCGTCGATGAAATTCATCATGCTGTTGCGCGACCCCGCCAAGCGTGCGTACTCGCACTGGAACATGGAAGTGAAGCTTGGGCGGGAGGACCTGTCGTTCGACGACGCCATACGTGCCGAGGCCGAAGGCTCGCGTGTCTCGACACCAACGCAGGCGCGCCAGCGTGCGTATGTGCAGCGCGGCTTCTACAGCGCCCAGCTGCAGCGCATCTGGGGTTTGTTCCCGGCGAGCCAAACGCTGGTATTGCGTAGCGATCAGTTTGCCGCCGACAGCGCGTCGGTGCTGGCACAGGTTGCCGCGTTCCTCGGCGTCGCTGCGTTTCCGCGCGCCGACCGGCGCAAGGTGTTCAAGCTTCCCTACGCCGCATCGATGACCGACCGCGCGTTGGCGCAATTGCGCGGGACGTTCGCCGCCGAGGTCGACACGCTGGAGCGCGTGCTCGGATGGGACCTGTCGCACTGGAAAGGGGCGGCCTGATGGCAGTCGGACGCAACGAGCCGTGCCCGTGTGGAAGCGGACGCCGCTACAAGGTCTGCCATGGGCGCACCGAGGACTTCGTGCGCAAGGTCGACTTCGCGATTGCCGGCGCGCAGAAAGGCGGCACCAGCGCGCTCGCCGACTATCTCGAGGATCACATCGAGGTATCGATGGGCCGCGTGAAGGAGGTGCATTACTTCGATCACGACGAGAATTTCCCCGACGCTGCCGTGGTCGACTATGCGCCGTATCATGCGAACTTCGACCCGCGACCTACTCAGCGGATTCTCGGCGACGCGACGCCGGCGTACATGTTCTGGCATAGCGCGCCGGCGCGCATTGCGCGATACAACCCGGCGATGAAGCTGATCATGCTGCTGCGCGATCCGGCGAAGCGCGCCTATTCGCAGTGGAACATGGTGACCAAGCAGGGCCGCGAGACACTGTCATTCGACGACGCGCTGCGTGCCGAGGAACAGCGCGCTCAGGACATTGCGCCGAGCCAGCTGCGCGCGTGGTCGTACGTGCAACGCGGACGCTACAGCGAGCAGCTTGACCGCGTATGGCAGCACGTCCCGCGCACGCAGACGCTGGTGATCAGGAGCGATAAGTTGAAAAACGATCCGGCGCCGGAACTCGCCCGGGTGGCGGCGTTCCTCGGCATCGCGCAGTTTCCGCGGACCACGGCGCGCGAAGTGTTCGCGTTGCCCTATGAGGAACCGATGAGCGACAGCGCGCGCGATTTCCTGCGCAACGCGTTCGCGCAGGAGATCGACACGCTGGAGGAATTGCTGGGCTGGGACCTCGCCGACTGGCGCCGGAGCTAGCGCGTGGCGTTCACCGCCTACACGACGTTCGCGCCGAAGGTGCCCGTGACCTGCATCACGCCCGATATCCGGGGCGCGTTCCACCGTTTTCACGATACGTCGCCGTTCAGCCCCTCCGGCCGTTACGTGGCCATGACGCGGCTGCCCTATGAGGATCGATTGCCCACCGCAGGCGACATCGCCGACGTGCTGGTGGCCGATCTGCAATCGGGCGACGTGGCGGTCGTGGCGCAAACGCGCGGATGGGATACGCAACTCGGGGCGCAGGTGCAGTGGGGCGCGGACGACCAAAGCCTGTTCTACAACGATGTCGACACCGCGACGTGGATTCCCTACGGCGTGCGGCTCGACCCGCAGTCGGGAGTGCAACAGCGCCTCGACGGAACCGTCTATTGCATTTCACCGGATGGTACACAGAGCGCGAGTCCGTGCCTGCGGCGCACGCAGCGCACGCAGGCGGGCTACGGCGTCGTCGTTCCGCGCGAATTCATCCCGCGCAACCGCGGCGCCGCCGGCGACGACGGGCTCTACGTGACCGATACCGCGAGCGGCAAGTGTCGCCTGCTGGTCTCGCTGGCGCAGATCGTCGATGCCACGTTCCCGCGCGAAGTGCGGGTGATGTACGACCAGGGAACGTTCTACGGCTTCCACGTCAAGTGGAATGCACAAGGCACCCGGCTGATGTTCGTGCTGCGCTGGCTGTCGCCGGTGCAGGGGCAGCCGAGGCTCAACAACGTGATCACGATGAACGCCGACGGCAGCGAGATCCATCGGGCCATATCCGATCGTTATTGGCGCCGGGGCGGCCATCATCCGAACTGGTGTCCCGATGGCGAGCACGTGCTGATGAACCTCAACCTCAGCGGCACGGGGCTGCGGCTGGTGAGCGCGCGCTACGACGGCAGCGGACTGCATGCGCTGAACGACACGCTGCCAGGGTCCGGGCATCCGACCATGCATCCGGATGGCATGCACATGCTGACCGACGCGTACGTGTCGGAGGTACTTGCCTACCGCGACGGCACCACGCCCATCCGCTGGCTCGACCTTGCCGGCTCGACGGAGACCGAACTCGTGCGCATCCGCACGCTGGCGCCGTTCACCGGTCCCGCGCAGGAACTGCGCGTGGATTCGCACCCGGCGTGGGACCGGAATTTCCGCCGCTTCGCGTTCAACGCCTGTCCACAAGGCACGCGACAGGTTTTTGTTGCCGACATGTCGGCAATTACCGGCGATCAGGCGTTCTAGAACAGCGAGGACTGGCGGCGGGGCCAAACCTTCGGCCCGTCGCACGGTCAGAAGGCGCGAGACCGCAGCGCGCGAACCCGAGGTGGCGCGAAAGCGTCGTGCAGCGGCGACAGTTGCGACGTCGCCAACGCCCGTCCAATGGACTGAAAGAGATACGGCCTGATGGCAAAAATCCCTTGTGCAACACGTATTTGCGTTATTTTGACGCGCTCGCGCGTGGTAACATTCAAGGCTCCCTTGCAGTTTCCGGGCGGCGCTTTCGACGCCCGCTAACCGGAACATTCCGTGGAAGACTCCCCGCGCAAGCGCATTGGCGAACTGTTGATCGAACGCGGCAAGCTGGACGCCGCGTCCCTCGATCGCGCGCTGCGCATGCAGCAGGAATCCGGCGGCAAGCTCGGCACGATGCTCGTCACGCTTGGCCTGTGCGCGCAGCGTGACGTCACCGAGGCGCTGGCAGCGCAACTCGGTTTGCCGGTGCTCGATGCGGCCGCCTATCCGGAACTGCCGATCCTCGAGGAGCGGGTGTCGGCGCGATTCCTGCGGGATGCGCGCGCATTGCCGGTGCGCGAGGACGACAACGAGTTGGCGCTGGCGATGGCCGACCCCACCGACACCTATACGATCGATGCGTTCGAGATGGTCACCGGGC
>JBDTJK010000010.1:0-7207 GCA_039935875.1 Casimicrobiaceae bacterium | reverse complement strand
TAGCGCTCGCGCGCGGTCATCGCCATCGTGTTGGCCATCACCGCCATGATGATGACGATGACGACGAAGGAAACCGCCTGCACCGCCAGCAGGATCGCTTCGGTCATCGCCACGAAGCCCAGCTGGAATGCCTTCTCGGTCTCGGTCAGCGTTTCCGCCAGCGAGTTGCGAAAAGTCGCGTCCACCGCCTGCGATATTTCCGCCGCGCGCGTGGGATCGCGGATCTCGACGATATACACGCCGACCTGGTCGCCGCGCTTCGGGTAGCGCTGCTTGATCGTCTCGTTGAGCAGCTTCCAATGGAAGTAGAACTGCGTCTCATCGGTCTTGGCGTCCGCGCCGTCATAGATTGCGCGCAGCGTGAACGTCCACGTGCCCGGATAAATCGTGCCACGCAGCGGGATCTGGTCGCCGAGCTTCCATCCGTACTGGTTGGCCAGCTTGCGGCCCGCCACCGCGCCGTTGCGGTCGAGCAGGAATGCCTTGCGCTCTTCGGGCTGGATGACGAACTCGGGATACATGTCGAGGTACGTGTCGGCATCGATGCCGAATTGCGGGAAGAAATTGCGCTCGGTAATGTAGACGCCGCCGAACCAGTTGGCCCACGAAACGGCCTCGACGCCGTCGACCTGGCGCAGCTTCTGCGCATAGGTCAGCGGCAGCGGGAACACCAGCGAGATCGCATTGCGCGTGACGAGCCGCGCCGACGACGTCGCGTCCGCGCCCGCATACCAGGCCTCGACGATCGAGCGCAGCAGTCCGAATGCGGTGATCGCGACGACGATGCCGACCACCGTCAGCGTCGTGCGCAGCTTGTGGCGAAAGGCATTGCGCGCTACCAGCAGTGCAAACATCAGCGCATCACGCGGCGACCAGCACGCCCTTTTCGAGGTGCACGATGCGGCGCGCATGTTCGGCCGCCTTCGGATCGTGCGTGACCATCACGATCGTCTTGCCGAGCTCGCGGTTCAATTGCTGCATCAGTCCCAGCACTTCCTCGGCGGTGGTGCGGTCGAGGTCGCCGGTGGGCTCGTCAGCGACGATCAGCGTCGGATCGGTGATGATCGCGCGTGCGATCGCCACGCGCTGCTGCTGCCCTCCCGACAGTTCGTTCGGATAATGGTCGCTGCGATCGCCCAACCCGACCAGCTCGAGGCAGTTCGCGACTCGCTCGCGTCGTTCGCGCCGCGACAGCGACGTCAACTGCAGCGGCAGCTCGACGTTCTGGAAAGCGGTCAGCACGGGCATCAGGTTGTAGAACTGGAAGATGAACCCGACATTCACGGCGCGCCAGTCGGCGAGATCGGAGTCGCGAAGTTGCGCGATGTCGACGCCGGCGACGCGGATCGATCCGGCACTCGGCTTGTCGATGCCCGCGATCAGGTTCAGCAGCGTCGACTTGCCCGAGCCGGACGGGCCCATCAGCGCGACATAGTCGCCATCGGCGACCTCGAAATCCAGGTCGACCAGCACCGGGATGACCTGGTCACCGCGCACGTAATACTTCGACAGCGCGTGAATCGACACCAACGCGGCGGTCGCGGCGTTTTGCGCAGCATCCATTTCCGTTTGCGCGCCCGCTAGCGCGCGGCGACCTTGACGCGCGCCCCGGTCACGAGCTCCGCAGCGGGCTTCAACACTACCCGCTGTCCGGGCTTCAGCGCGCCGCTGACCGCCGTGACGTCGCCGATCTTCGCACCCGTCGTCACCGTGACCGCGGTGGCATGGTCGTTGTCGACGACGAACACCGTCGCGCGCCCGTCGCGCTGGGTGATCGCGCCGGTTGCCACCGCAATTAGCGGCTTTTGCTGCTCGGCCGAGACTTCCTGCGACAGGAACGCCACCTTGGCACTCATTTCGGGCAAGATCCGCGGATCGATCGATTCGAACGCGACTTTCGTCATCACCGTCGCCTTGGCGCGGTCGATCGTCGGCACGATGCGATGGATGTGTCCGCGAAAACGCACGTCGGGCAGCGCGTCCAGCGCGATCTCCGCTGGTTCGCCCACGCTGATCTTCGACAAGCTCGACTCCGACACGTCCGCCTCGACTTCCAGCGTCGACATGTCGGCCATGTTGACCACCGCACCCTTCGAATCCACGGCACTGGAAAACGGCGTGACCATGTCGCCCACGTTCGCGCTCTTGGAGACGATCACCCCATCGAACGGCGCACGGATCAGCGTGTAGTCAACGCTCACCTGCGCGTTGCGTGCCGATGCCTGGGCCGATGCGACCTGCGCGCGTGAGTTCGCCGTGGCCGCAATCGCGCGCTCGAGGCGCGCGCGCGCGGTGTCAAGCGCGGACTTCGAAATGAAGTTGCGCGTCACCAGGTCTTCGTTCCGCTTCAGTTCCTCGCGCGCGTTGTTCTCCTCCGCAAGTGCCTGGTCGACTACGGCGCGCGCTGCGTTGACATTGGCCTCGGCAACCTGCGCCTGTGCCACCACATCCCGGTTGTCCAGACGTGCGATCACTTCGCCGGCCTTCACGCGCGAACCTTCGGCGACGCCCAGCCATTCAAGACGCCCAGTGGCCTTCGACGCGATGGCCGCCTTGCGCTGCGCGACGACGTACCCGGTCGCGTTGAGCGTGACGAACTGCTGCGACGGATAGGTGGTGGTCACGGCGGACGTCTGCACATCGTAGACCTTGGGGCGCGTGGCCATGAAGATCGCGACCGCGAGCACCAGCAGCGCAACCACGGCCAGCGCGATCCAGCGCCCGCGTCGCGGGCGCCGCACGGACGCGAGACTGCGGTCGATCCGAAGCTTCGAAAGGTCGGCGTTGGTGGCCATCGGCGCTAGACATGGAATAGCCGGCAGGACACCAGCATTGCTGCGATTCTACCTTGCGCGCCTGCCGCGCAATGCAACGCGACCACCTCTATCACGCATCGCCAGCAAGCCCGATGCCAATGCAGGGATTGCTAGCGCGCCCAATGGAAGAACAGCAGGCTCCACGCGCCGACGACGATCGCGACGGCAACAGCGAATGCGATCACCGACGCAAGCCGCTGTGTGATGCGGGGCAGGTCCGCAAGCTGCAGCCAGGCGAGACGCAGGCTCCACGCCGCGCCGATCGCGAGCACGCTCGCGCGCAGCAGCGGCACCACGCCATCGGTCGCAAGCCCTTCGGCGCGCGCAAGCGATACCGTGAGGCTCGACAGCCCGAGGAACACGCCGAGGCCGGCCAGTGGAATGAGCGCGTAGGAAAGGCGCAGCGCATGCGGGCGGCGTAGCGCGGCGTAGGGCAGCGCCGCCATTTCCAGCGCGGCCCACACGCCGCCCGACACAACCGCTGCCGTGGCGACGATGTAGCCGGCGATCAGCGAACCGTCGAGCCATGTGAACGTGTCGTTGGCCTGCGGGTAATGCGTCAGCAGCCACCACGGCGCATTGTCCTGCAACAGCCATTGCGGCCCATGATCGATGACGAGCCCGGCCGCGGCGAGCTTCAGGTCGATGAACCATGGGCTCGCGTTCCAGTGGAACGCGCCGAGCGCAAGGCCGATCATGCCGAACACGATCAGCGCGGCGTCCCACGCCGATGCCTGCGACAGCGGCAGCGCAGCCACTTCTGCGTTCGGCGGCCGCCACGCCATCTCGACCGCGTCGAGGTGGCCGCTGCAGCGTCCGCACATGTGGCACTCGGATGTACCGTTCATGCGCCGGATGCGCACCAGCGGCGCGCAATTCACCGGATGTATCGCGATATGGCCGGCGTTCTTCGTCCACGCATCGCGATCGACGCGGTAATACATCGGCGCCATCCGCGTGAGAGCCGCGAATACGCCATTGACGGGGCACAGGTGCCGGCACCAGACGCGCTTCTCCTTGCCATATACGAAGCCGACGCCGATCGCCGCCAGCGTCGACCCGCCGAGCACCAGCATCGCCGCCTGCGGATACTGATAGACGCTGACAAGCTGCCCGAAGATCGTCGTCATCGCGAATGCGACGAACGGCCAGCCGCCCCATTTCATCCAGCGCGGCACCGCGCGGTGCAGGCCGAACTTGCTCGCCGCTTCGGTCAGCGTGCCTTCGGGGCAGAACACGCCGCACCACGTGCGGCCGACGATGAACATCGACAGGATGACGAACGGCCACCACAAGCCCCAGAACGCCCATTGCGCGAACACCGTCAGGTTGTTCAGCGCGCGCGCTTCGTTGCCCGGCAGCGGCATCAGCGCCGGCACGATGATCAGGAACGCGTAGGCAAGGACCACCACCCACTGCACGCCGCGCACCATGGTGGCGTTGCGCTTCAGCCACTCGCCGTAGCGCGCAAGCCACGTGCGGCCGCCGCGTGGGGCGAACGGCGCAGCGACCGCGATCGACACGGTGTTCACACGTGTTGCCGGCGCAGCGGCGCGCGCGCCAGCGGTGAGCGCAACAGCGATATGACGCCGATCCAGTACACCGCAAGACACACTAGAGGCAGCAGTGCGGGCTGCGAGCGGTATCCGGTCATGGCGGCGACGAGACCGCCGACGCGCGACGAATCGTCGAGCAACGCGGTCGTGTTCCACAACTGGTCGGCAAGCGGTGGCAGCAAGCCCTGCGCGATCAGCTTTTCGACACCCGACACCAGGAGGCCCCCTGCGAGCAGCAACAGCAGCGTTTCGCTCAGGCGGAAGAAGACGCGCCACGACAGGAAACGGCTGCCCTGTTGCAACAACCAGAACGTCAGCCACGCGGCGCCGACACCCAGCACCGTGATGAGCAGCAACTCGTGCAACGCCATCTGCTGCATGCCAACGCCGTACAGGAACACCACGGCTTCCGCCGTTTCGCGGCCAACCGCCAGCGCGACCACGATCGCCATGCCCCACCAGTTGCGGGTGTCGGCGTTGTGCCTGATGCGCGCTTCCAGGTCGCTCTTCAGCGTGCGTCCGTGACGGCGCATCCAGAACACCATTTGCACGATCAGTCCTGCTGCGACGAACATGATGCCCGTCTGGAAATCGTCGAGCGCATCGCCCGACAACATCCGCGCGACGCCGAGCATACCCGCCGCCAGCGCCAGCGCCAGCAGCACGCCTGCGGCGACGCCTCCCCAAAGGTAGCGGCGTCCGGCCGCCGCGTCCGGCTGGCGGGCAAGCCACGCATACACGATGCCGACCACCAGCATTGCTTCCGCCGATTCGCGCCAGATGATGAACAAAGCATTGCCCATGTCGTTTGCGACCCCTTACCTTGCGACGATGAATCCCTTGGACGTGTCCGGATGGAAGTCGTCGAAGAACGGATATTGACCCGGCTTCAGAGGATTGATCACCACCGACGAGCGGGCGCCAGGACCGAGCACCTTTTCCACCTTAAGAGGCAGGCTTTCGAATTCCATCGGCGTGGTGCCTTCGTTGGCGATCTCGATCTTGATGCGCTTGCCGGCCGGAACCTCGAGGCTTGGTGGCGAAAAATGCCCGTCCCGCGCGACCAGCGTGAATTTCACCACCTCATCCGCAATCGCGCCGGATGCGAACGCCGTCAACGCGGCCAGCACCAACAGGCGTTCAATACCCACCTTTTTTCCCGGTACCAGCGTAGGTGAAGTCGTATTGCAGCGTGAACGGGGCGAACCACGGCGCGACGCCGGTTTCCTTGTCCACGTGGCGCCCGAACGCAGCGTGCGCGCCGCCGGCCGGTGGCGCGATGGTCAGCGTCAGCCGGTAACGGCCTGGGCCCGCGAGCTTCACGTTGTCGCCGTAATGCGGCCCGTCGTTGGCGACCATCGGGATCAGCGCGCCTTTGATCGGCTCGCCTGCGCCCTGCTTTGCGAGCTCGTAACGCACATCGAGGTACGGGACCCATGTGCCGTCGGCAAAGCCATTGGCGTTGTGCTCGGTGGCCTTGATGTCAGCTTCAAGATGCACATCGGACGTTTTCGCGTCACGCATCATGCCTGCGGGCTCCATCGCCACCGGCTGCAAGTAGACGGCTGCGACCTCCATTCCAGCGCGGAGCTGCGGCTTGCCGATGGGGTACTCCAGTGCCTGTGCGCCGCCGGCAGCCAGCGCCGACGCCGCGGCTGCAGCAATCATGCGCCAAGACCGTGATTTAACCATTTGTTTAATAACCACTTTGTTCTTCAATCCTGTTGCATTGCCGCAGCCGGAGGGCTGCAACGCAACGGCTCTTCGCCACGCGGTTCAAAGTGTACTCTAAATAGGAATGATTTGCGTTCAGAAGGCGAATGCAGTAAATTGGAGACCGTTCCCCCAACCTGTGTCAGCCATGTACGTCTGCCTCTGCAACGCGATCACCGACCGCGAAATCCGCGCCGCCGCCGACCTGGGTGCGCGATCGCTCGACGACCTGTCGTCGACGCTCGGCGTTGCAACCTGCTGCAGGCGGTGCGCCGACTGCGCACGCAGCGTGCTCGACGAGCACTTGGCGGCAAGCGCCTGCACAGCGGCCGGCGACGACTGAAGCGCCCCACAGGATAACCGCGCAACCTGGTGCAAGGCATCCACAGCGTGCCGTCATTCCGGCGCATGCGGGAATCCTGTGTCTGTGCCCGTCATTCCCGCGAAAGCGGGAACCCAGTGTCGCTGATGGTGCTGCGGCGCGCCGTGCAGAATCCCATCGCAGTCACGCGCATCGGAGCGGAGTGCGAATCGTTCCGTTTTTTGCAGCGCACACGCCGTTCGCATACCATGCGTCGACAACAACACGCGCACACAATGCTTTCCGAAGGGGCGTTCCAATGAAGGGCGACATCGAAGTCATCCGCCACCTGAATGCGGTGCTGCTCAACGAGCTGACCGCGATCAACCAGTATTTCCTGCACTCGCGGATGTTCGGCAACTGGGGATACGCGCGCCTCGAGGAGCACGAAAAGCACGAGTCGATCGACGAGATGAAGCACGCCGATGCGCTGATCAAGCGCATCCTGTTCCTCGAGGGCCTGCCCAACCTGCAGGATCTGAACAAGCTGCGCATCGGCGAGAACGTCAAGGAGGCGCTGGAATGCGACCTGGCGCTCGAGCGCGCCGCGCATCCACCGCTGAAGGAGGCGATCGCGCACTGCGAGCGTGTTGGCGACTACGTCACGCGCGAATTGTTCGAGGACATCCTCGAATCCGAGGAAGAACACATCGACTTCCTCGAAACGCAGATCGGCGTGATCGCCGACATTGGCATGCAGAACTACCTGCAATCGCAGATGAAGCCGGTCGACGGCTGACCGGTTGCGCGTGGCGGCCGCG
>JBDTJK010000009.1:0-29438 GCA_039935875.1 Casimicrobiaceae bacterium | reverse complement strand
TTGCGCGCTGCACGGTGACGGTATGTCACTCGGCGACGCGCGACCTCCCGCGGCTGGTGCGCGACGCGGATATCGTCGTCGCCGCCGTCGGCAAGCCCGCATTCGTTCGCGGGGAGTGGATCAAGCCAGGCGCCATCGTCATCGACGTCGGTATCAATCGTGCTGACGATGGCAAGTTGCGCGGCGACGTCGATTTCGTTGCGGCGGCGCAGTACGCATCATGGATCACGCCTGTACCCGGCGGCGTCGGGCCGATGACGATCGCCACGCTGCTGGCGAACACGCTGCATGCGGCGGAGTTGCAGGACGGCTGAAACGTTCGGACTTCGGGCGTGAATCCGGCCGGCTCGATTCCAGGTGCCTCGCGTCATCCGCCTTTCAGGTGCCACGCCTTCGGTCGCGTGAACGTCTCGATGCCGTAGGTCGACAGCGTCAACCCGATGCCCGAATTCTTGACACCAGACCACGGCAGCCGCGGGGAAACGCGGTCGCAGCAGTTCCAGTAAACGCTGCCGGCATGCACCTGGTCGAGGATCTTGCGCGCACGCTTGCCGTCGGTCGCATACACGCCGGCAGTCAAGCCGTACTCGGAATCGTTCATCAGCGACACGGCTTCCGCATCGTCTTGCACTTTCTGGATACCGACCACCGGACCGAAGCTTTCGTCGCGCATCAGCGCCATCGAATGGTCGACTCCGCTCAATACGGTCGGCGCGAACCAGTTGCCGCGGCGCTTGATCACGTCGCCGCCGGTGAGCAGCCGCGCACCCTTGCGCACGGCGTCAGTCACCTGGCGTTTCAAGATCGCCAGTTGCGGTGCGCGCGTGATCGCGCCGATATAGGTCTTGTCGTCGAGCGGATCGCCGACCTTGAAGCGCTTGACCTCCGCGACGAACGCGGCGACGAATGCGTCGTGGATCGCGTGGTGGACGTAGATACGCTCGACCGAGCAACACGATTGCCCGGTGTTGTAGAAAGCGCCATCGGCCACCGCGACCGCCGCGACTGCGGCATCGACGTCATCGCAGACGTAGATCGGATCCTTGCCACCCAGCTCGAGCTGCACTTTCACCAGCCGCTTGCTGGCAGCCGCGGCGATCTTCATCCCAGTCGCCACTGAGCCGGTGAAGAAGATGCCATCCACCGGCTGGCGCAACAGCGCATAACCCGTGGTGCCGTCGCCGAGCGTTGCAACGAACACGTCTTCCGGCACGCCGGCGGCGTGCAGCATGTCAGCGATCGCCATGCCTGTCAGCGTGGCGAATTCACTTGGCTTGTACAGCACCGCGTTGCCGGCCACGAGCGCCGGGATGATCACGTTGCCACCGACGAAATAGGGGTAGTTCCATGCGGAAATGTTGGCAATGACGCCGAGCGGCTCGTGCGAGATACGCTCCTCGAGTTTTTGCGCGACATCGGTATGCACGGTCTGGTCGCGCAGCGTGCGCGCGGACTCGGCGAGGAAGAAATCGATGCGTGCCAGCAAGCCGTTGATCTCGTTGCGCGATTGGCTGATCGGCTTGCCGACTTCCTGCGTCAGCGTATGCGCCAGCTCGTCGATCCTTGCAACGAGCTGCGCGCGGAATGCGCGAATCGTATCGAGCCGCTTCTTCTGCGGCAGCGCGGCCCACTTCGGTTGCGCGGCGCGTGCACGTTCGTATTTGCGGCGTACTGCGGCGTGCCCGTCGACGGTCACCTCGGCAAGCAACGCCGTGGTCGCAGGATTGATGATTTTCATTCAGGTTTCCGGTTTATGGGGCGAATTCGACCACCTCGCGGCGCGCGTGCTGGAGGAAGTCGTCGAGCAGCGGCGTGTCGTCAATGAACGATCGATCGCCTTCGGGATGGAATTCAGGATGCCATTGCACCGCGCGCACGAACGACGGACCCTGCCAGCGCATCGCCTCGACGATTCGATCCGGCTCCGACCATGCCTCGACCACCAGGTCGCGGCCGAGGTCACGGATCGCCTGGTGGTGGATCGAGTTGGTCTTGACCAGCGAGGCGCCAGGATAGAGTTGCGCCAGCCGCGAGCCTGCAACCAGCGAAGTCGCATGCACGTTGCGCTCGTAGATCGACCAGTCGCGGTGATTGAGCGCGTGCGGCACCTGCGTCGCCAGGTCCTGCCACAACGTGCCTCCCATCGCGACGTTCAGCAACTGCAGTCCGCGGCAGATGCCGAGCACCGGCTTGCGTCGCGCAATGAATGCGTTCGCCAGCGCGATCTCGTAGTCGTCGCGGATGCGGTCTCCGTTCCATTGCGGCGCCAGCGGCTCCTCGCCGTAGCTGCGCGGGCACACGTCGGAGCCGCCCATCAACACCAGCGCGTCCATCTCATGCGCATAGGCTGCGACGGTGACACGGCTGGAAGCACGCCGCGTGCTGCCATCGGGGGAGGGAATCATGAACGCCAGCACCTCGCGTTGCATCAGCCAGTGCGCGACGTTCTGCTCGATGTATTGCAGCGTCATGCCCTTGAAGATCGGACGCACGGCGTCGGCATGGAAGAAGCTCGCCGAGATGCCGACCTTCAGCATCAAAGTGCGGCCGTGAACAGCGCGGTGAAATCGGCGGCTGAACACGGCCGCGGATTGGTGCGATGGCAGATGTCGTCGACGGCGATGGCCACCAGCGCAGGCACATCGTCGCGCGTCACGTTACGCGTGCCGCGCACGGCCGACAGCGCGGCGGGTATCCCGATTTCGCGCTTCAACGCGCGCAGCCATTCGATGAATGCGCTGGCACGCGCTTCCGGCGTGCCGCTGGTGGCGCCCGGCGCGGCGGCGACGTGGGCAAGCTCGGCCATCTTGTCGACCGCGGCGGGCAGGTTGAACGCCATCACATGATCGATCATCACGCCGTTGGCGAGTCCGTGATGCAGGTCGGCCACCGTTGACAGCGCATGTGCGCAGGAATGCACGGCGCCGAGGTCCTTCTGGAAGGCGATCGCGCCCATCATCGAGGTCATCAGCATGTCGGCACGCGCGGCGCGATCATGGCCATGCCTGACCGCGCTGGCGAGCGAGCGCGCGCCGATGCGCACCCCTTCCAGCGCGATGCCGTCGCACAGCGGGTGATAGGCGGGCGACAGGTACGACTCGATGTTGTGCGTCAGTGCGTCCATGCCGGTTGCGGCCGTGATGGCAGGCGGCAGGTCGAGCGTCAGGTCGGGATCGGCGAACACGATCTTCGCCAGCAGCTGCTGCGAGAACAGGATCTTCTTGACGTGCGTCGCATCGTCGGAAACCACGGCCGAGCGGCCGACTTCCGAACCGGTGCCGGCGGTGGTCGGCACCGCCACGAAGTAGGGGAGGTCCCGGGTCAACGGTCGCACGCGCGGGTGGTCCCACGCATATTCGAGCACGTCCCCATCGTGGACGGCGACCACCAGCACCGCCTTGGCGACATCCAGTGCGGCGCCGCCACCGAACCCGACGATCGTGTCCGCCCGGTGCGCGCGTGCCGCCGCACCGCCTGCCATCGCCTGCGCGCCGGTCGGATTGCCGAATACGCCGTCGTACACCGCAACCTCGAGTCCCGCGTCGCGTAACGTTGCGATGAACGCCTGCGCGACGGGAAGCTGCGCCAGTGCGCGGTCGGTGACGACCAGCGGGCGTGCAAAGCCACGCTCGCGAAGATGCGGTGCGACTTCGCAAGCGGCACCGCTGCCGAAGCGGATCGTGGTCGGAAAACCGAAAGTGTCGATGCCCATTGAAGTCGAAGAAGTCTGCCTAGATGATTTCAAAATAGCGCTTGCGTTCCCAATCGGTGACGGCGTCCTGCCACTTGCGCCATTCCCAGTCACGGGTTGCCGCGAAGTGATCGACGAACTCGTCGCCGAACCAGTCGCGGGCGAAGTCGGACTTGGCGAAGATACGCGTGGTCTCGATCAACGTGCGCGGCGCGCGCGCGATGTTCTCGCCGCCGACATTGGTGCCTTCGATCGGCGGTGCGGTCAGTTTAAGATTATTTTCAATGCCGGCGACACCAGCGGCGATGCACGCGGCGAGCGCAAGGTACGGATTGACGTCGGCGCCCGGACAGCGTGTCTCGAGGCGCGTCGACGACGGGCCGCCGGGAATCACACGGAAGCTCGCCGTGCGATTGTCGATGCCCCACGTCGGTTTCACCGGTGCCCAGAATCCATCGACCAGCCGCTTGTAGCTGTTGATCGTCGGCCACAGCATAGGGCCAAGTTCGAGCAGCCAGCGCAGCTGGCCTGCAAGATAGCTCTCGAACATCTTGCTCATGCCGGCGCGGCCCGCGGACTTCGGATTGGCGTCGTGAAACACGTTGCGCTTGCCGTCGGACAGGCTCTGGTGGCAGTGACCGCTGCAGCCCGGATAGTCCTGGCTCCACTTGGCCATGAAACTCGGCATGATCGCGTAGCGCGCGCCGATCTCCTTGGCGCCCGACTTGAACAGCACCGCCCGGTCACCGGCTTCCATCGCGTCCGAATAGACGATTGCCGCTTCGAACACCCCGGGACCGGTCTCGGTATGCAGTCCTTCGATAGGCACGCGAAACGCGTCCATTTCCGAGAACAGCGCCGCGAAGTAATCGCGTGAATGGTTGGCGCGCAGCAGCGAATAGCCGAACATGCCCGGCGTGATCGGCTCGGGGTCCACGCCTTTCTTGTCCGCCCAGCTTTGCGGCGTCTCGGAGAAGTTGAAGAATTCGAACTCCAGCGAGCACATCGGCCGCAAGCCGAGCTTGGCGGCGCGCGCAAGCACCCGTGCCAGCACCTGGCGCGGATCGAGCGGCATCAGCTCGGTGCCGCGCTTGCCTTGGCGCACGAAGCTCGCCAGAAAGAAATCGACGCCGCCATCCCATGGGACGTTGCGGTGCGTCGAAAGGTCGATGCGCGCCTGCGCGTCCGGGAACCCCTTGTGCCAGCCGGTGCTCGTCGTGTTGTCGTAGCAGACGTCCTGCGAGTCCCAGCCGTAGACAACGTCGCAGAATCCGAATCCGCTGTTGACGGCAGAGGCGAACTTGTCCTTGTGCACGTATTTGCCGCGCAGGATGCCATCGATGTCCACCACCGCGAGTTTCACGCGGTTGCCCGGCGAGTGCATCACCTGCGAAACGATTCTCTGGGTCGACTTGTCCGGCGGCATCGGTTCTCCCTGGCACCCATTGACGGGCAGGAACTCGCGTGGCGATTCTAGCGCAGCCGGTGTTAGATTGCGCAGTGACCCATTCGCGCGCAATCCTCGCGTTGCACCTGGCCGTCGGTTTGTTCGGCGTTGCCGGGCTGTTTGGCGTGTGGCTCGCATTGCCGCCCGCGCAAATCACGCTGGGACGTGCGGCCATCGCTGCGCTGGCCCTGGGGATCGTCGCTCGCTCTCGCGGCGAGCGAGCGACGCCCAACTTGCGTTTGTGCCTCAACGGCGCGATCCTGGCAGTGCACTGGACCGCGTTCTTCGCGGCGATCAGTGCATCCGGCGTGGCGGTCGGCCTGCTCGGGTTCGCGACCTTTCCGCTGTTCGTCGTGCTGCTGGAGCGGTTCCTGCTCGGCCGCGCATTCGACAGGGCCAGCATCGCGACGATGGCGTTGGTGTGTGTAGGCCTGGCGGTCATCGCCGGCGTGCCTGCCGCGGGCGCCGGATCGCCGGCGGGATTGGGATGGGGCGTCGTCGCCGGCGCGTCGTTCGCGTGGCTGGCGGTGCGCAACCGCGCGCACGTACGCGACATGCCGCCGATCTCGATCGCACTGTGGCAGGATGCCTTCGCCGCGTTATGGCTGCTGCCGGTGCTGCTGGTGACACCCACGGCACGCATGCCGCTCGCAAGCGAATGGCTGCTGCTGCTGGCGCTCGGTATCGTGTTCACGGCGCTCGCGCATACGCTGTTTATCGCGTCGATGCGCAGGCTGTCGGCGCACACGGCGAGCGTCATCGCGGCACTGGAGCCGGTCTATGCAATCGTGCTTGCCGCGCTGCTGCTCCACCAGGTGCCGAGTGCTGCGATGCTGGCAGGCGGCGCGTTGATCGTGGTGGCCGCCATTGTCGCGTCGCGACGGCCGTCGGTGGTGATTTGATAGCATCGTCGTTCAGCGTCGTGAGCGGCAAGGGGGTGGCCACGGACACCGCGACACACGCCAGTCCAAGGGGTGGCAGCGCATGATCATCGTGTTGATGGGTGTGTGTGGATCGGGCAAGACCACGGTCGGCGTAGCGCTGGCGAAGGCATTACGCTGGCGTTTCCTCGACGCCGACGAATTCCATCCGCGGGCCAGCGTGGAGAAAATGCGCGCCGGCCTGCCGCTCACCGATGCCGACCGCGAACCGTGGCTCGAGCGGCTGGCCGACGAGCTCGCGCGCATCCTCGCGCAAGGCGCCAGCGCCGTGCTCGCCTGTTCCGCGCTGCGCGAAGCCTATCGCGAGCGCCTCGCCCGCGCAGGCGACGTTCGTTTCGTCTACCTGCAAGGTGACCACGCGACGATCGCCGCACGCCTCGCTGCGCGCCGGCATCGCTACATGGCGTCGACGCTGCTCGATAGCCAACTCGCGACGCTCGAGGTACCGCGCGATGCCCTCCACGTCGACATTCGGCAGGGCGTCGACCAGCAGGTCGCGGCGATCGTCGCCGCGCTCGTGCCATCCGCGACTGCGGCATGAAGCGGCCGATGAAGCCGGCGACGGCGGCGGTGCACCTCGGACGCGACCCGGCAGCATTTCTCGGGGCCATCAACACCCCGGTCTTTCGCGCATCGACGATGGCATTCCCCAACGTGGCCGATCTCGAACGCTCGGCGCGCGGCGAATACGCCGGCATCGGCTACGGATTGCACGGCTTGCCGACCGTCACCGACCTGCAATCGGCGCTGGCGACGCTCGAAGGCGGCGCGGCTGCATTCGCGGTGCCTTCCGGACTCACCGCGACGACATTGCCGCTGCTCGCGCTGTGCAGCAGCGGCGACCATGTGCTGGTCACCGATTCGGTCTACTTCCCGACCCGCCGCTTTTGCGCCAGCACGCTTGCCCGATTCGGCATCGACGTCGAGTTCTACGATCCACTGATCGGCACCGGCATCGCAACGCTGATGCGGCCGCGCACGCGCGTGGTGTTCGTCGAATCTCCCGGATCGCTGACGTTCGACGTGCAGGATATTCCGGCCATCGCCGCAGTCGCGCATGCGCATGGCGCGCGGGTGGTCGCGGACAACACGTGGGCGACGCCGTTGTTCTTTCGCGCTTTCGACCATGGCGTCGATGTTTCGGTGCATGCAGTCACCAAGTACATCGGCGGCCATTCCGACCTGCTGCTCGGCGCGATCGTATGCAACGAGGCGACCCGCGAGGCGATGCACCGGCAATGGACCGACATGGGGGTGACGGCTTCCAGCGACGACTGTTTCCTCGCGTTGCGTGGCCTGCGCACATTACCCACGCGCCTCGCGCGCCACCAGCAAAGCGCGCTGACGATCGCCGCGTGGCTTGCCGCGCGTGACGACGTGGCGGAGGTGCTGTACCCGGCGCTACCCGGCGCGCGCGGGCACGCGTTGTGGCAGCGCGATTTCACCGGCGCCAGCGGACTCTTCGGCGTGATGCTGAAGCCCGTATCCAAGGACCGCGTTGATGCGTTGCTGGACGCGCTCGAGCTGTTCACGCTCGGGTGGAGCTGGGGAGGCTTCGAAAGCCTGGCGATTCCGGTGCCCGCATCGCGTGCGCGCCTTGCTGGCGGCAGCGAAGGTCCGTTGCTGCGACTTGCGATTGGTCTCGAGGACGCAGGCGACCTGATCGCGGATCTCGACCAGGCATTCGAGGCGCTGACACGCTGATTCTCCATCACGTCGCCGACACGGCGCGACTGAACCGCTTACGCTCCGCCGAGATACGCGCGTTGCACGTCGGCGTCGGCGCGCACCGCGGCCGGTGTTCCGGCCGCGATCACGTGGCCGCGATCGAGCACGATTACCCGGTCGGCGAACCCGAAGACGATATCCATGTCATGTTCGGTGAACAGTACAGCGAGCGCGTCGGCGGTTACCGATGCGCGTACCGATTGCATCATCAGCGTACTGTCCGCGGTGCCCAGGCCCGCGGTGGGCTCGTCGAGCAGCAACAGCAGCGGTGTGCCTGCCAGCGCCATCGCCAATTCGACACGCTTCGCATCCGCGTACGCCAGCGTCGCCGCATGACGATCCACCAGTTCCGCTGCGCCGACCTGAGCGAGCAGCGCGGTGGCGTCGCGCTGGTGGCGCGCGGAGCCTAGCGCGCGCAACGCGACATCGATGTTCTCGCGCACGCTCATCGACGCAAACGTCGCGGCAACCTGGAACGTGCGGCCGACGCCGAGCCGGGCGATGCTGGCGGAAGACAGTCCGCGGACATCGCGCCCATCGATGCGCACGCTGCCCGAATCGGCCGCGAGCTGGCCGCTGATCAGGTTGAAGCACGTGGTCTTGCCGGCGCCGTTGGGACCGATCAGCGCGACCATTTCCCCAGGTCCCACATCGAAGGTCGCGCCGTCCACCGCACGCACGCCGTCGAAGGCGCGCGCGAGGCTGCCCACCGCGAGTACCGGCGCGGTCATGGCAATCTGCGCGTGCGCGGCAAGGCGCGCGTCGCCAGTCGCCGTTCGGCGCTGGTCTGTGGACAGGCACCGCGCGCATATCCGGCAGAGCCACGCTGTCTCACGAGCGCCTGCTCGGTAGGGCGAAGGCGCCGGCTATTCCGCGCGGGAATACCAGCACCAGCAGTACGATCAACCCACCGAGTGCCGCGCGCCAGTAGGTGAACGAGCGTGCCAGCGAATCTTGCAGCCATGTGAACATCGCCGCACCTGCGAGCGGTCCGAACCATGCGTTGATGCCGCCAAGCAGCACCATTACCAGCGCATCCACCGATTTCGGGATCGCCAGCGTCTCCGGCGAGATGCTGCCCTTCGAAAAAGCGAACAACGTTCCCGCCAGACCCGCGAACCCTCCTGCGATCACGAAGGCCAGCCAGCGCGTGCGCGCGACCCTGATGCCCACGGCCGACGCGCGCAGCGGAGAGTCACGGGCGGCGCGCAACGCGAAACCGAACGGACTGCGCGCAATGCCCACCAGCGCCGCGAGGGCAAGCACCGTCACCGCTGCGCACAGCGCGTAATAGGCAACGCGGGGACTGAAGACTGCCGGCGGCCAAACGCCGACGAGTCCATTCGAGCCCCCGGTCACGCTGTCCCATTGATACGCGAGCGACCACACGATCTGCGCAAACGCGAGGGTCAGCATTGCGAGGTAGACGCCGGCCAGGCGCAGGCTGAACGCGCCGATCAGCGCGGCCGACAACGCACCGACGAGCGCGCCGCACGCGATCGACACGGCGAAAGGCAGCGATGCCTTCGCGCATAGCGCGGCAGCGTAGGCGCCGAGCCCGAAGTGCGCGGCATGCCCGAACGATGTGATGCCGCCGGTGCCCAGCAGCAGTTGCAGGCTCGCGGCAAATAGCGCGGCGAGCAGGATTTCGGTGACGAGCACCAGCGTGTATTCGTCGGCGATCGCCGGCAGCGCGGCGAGCAGCAGCAGCATCAGTGCCGCGAGCACGGCGTCACCGCGGCCAAGAGGGCGTTGCCATGTTCGCTGCTCGGGCAGCAACGTTGTCGGGGGTACGTCGATGTTGCGTCCGAGCAGCCCGTTCGGGCGTACCGCCAATACCAGCGCCATCACGCAGAATTCGGCGACCAGCGTCAGCTTGGGAAACGCGACCGACACGCCGCCGATATCCAGCGTGCCGAGCCCGATGCAAATCGCCTTGACGACGCCGATGACGATCGCCGCGATGAACGCACCCGGGATCGAACCCAGTCCACCGGTGACCGTAACGACGAAGGCGTCGGCCACCAGCGGCAGGTCCATCGTCAACGTCGCGGGTTCGCGTGGCAGCGCGAGTGCCCCAGCCAAGGCGGCAAGGCCGCTGCCGAGCGCGAACACCGCGACGTACAGCCGCACCGGATCGACGCCGAGCCCGGCGGCCAACTCGCGGTTTTCAGCGCATGCGCGAAGCTGCACTCCAAACCGGGTGCGCGAGACGAGCCAGGTCAGCGCAATCAGCACCAGCGGGCCCACGGCGATCAGGAACAGGTCGTACTGTGGCACCAAGAACGCGCCGAAATCGACACTGCCGGCGAGTCCCGGCACGCGCGGACCGAGCCGGTCCTCGGCGCCGAACAGCGCGAGCACGGCATCGCGTGCGATCAGCAGCACGCCGAACGTTGCCGTCAGCTGCAGCATTTCCGGCGCCCGATACAGGCGCGCGACAAGGCTGCGCTCCATCAGCACACCGAGCAGCCCGCCACTGGCGAGCGCTGCGACCAGCGCGACCCAGAACGAGCCCACTCCACCGATCTTCGCTGCGATGACCGCCGATGCCACGTAGGCACCGACCATCGCAAACGAGCCATGCGCGAAATTGACGATGCGGGTGACGCCGAAGATCAGCGTCAGGCCCGCGGCCACCAGGAACATCGACGACGCCGATGCGAGCCCGTTGAGCAGTTGCGCGGCGAAGGAGGTGAGCGTCACGCGCGCACCTTACCAGCGCGCGCCGGCCGCGCGTGCCGGCGGCGCGATTTCGGCCGGGATGCGAGCGCGCGCGTTCAGCGCGCCTGCATCAGTTTGCGCACCGTGGCGTCATCCGGCAGGAAATCCTTGCCGTCCGCATAGTGCCAGTCGACCATCACGCCCTTGCCGTCCTTGACCGCGGTGCGCCCGACATATGCACCCATCGTCGACTGGTGGTCGAGCGCGCGGAAGTGGATGCGGCCGAACGGTGTCTGCACGTCCAGTCCGCGCATCGCGGCGACGAGCTTCGCGCTGTCGGTCGAGCCCGCGCGTGCGATGGCGGCGGCTGCCGTCTTCACCGTCGAATAGCCGACCACCGACCCGAGCCTCGGATAGTCGTTGAAGCGTGCCTGGTACGCGTGCAGGAACGCGTTGTGCGCCGGGGTGTCGATCGCATACCACGGGTAGCCGGTGACCCACCAGCCGACCGGCGCCTCGTCTTTCAGCGGGTCGAGATATTCCGGTTCGCCGCCGAGCAGGTTGAACACCGGCTTGCCCTTGAACAGGCCGCGCAACTCGCCCTCGCGCACGAATCGCGCGAGATCGGGCCCGAACAGCGACGAGAAGATCGCATCGGGCTTGGCGTCGATCATCGCCTGCACGACCGATCCCGCCTCGATCTTGCCGAGCGGAACCGCCTGCTCGACGAATTCGATGCCGGCGGGGGCACGCGCGATCATCTGTGCCTTGAACGTGGCGGTCGCTGCCTGGCCATACTCGTAGTTCGGATACACGATCGCCCAGCGCTTCTTGTCCAGTTTGGCCGCCTCGGGCACCAGCATCGCCGTCTGCATGTACGTCGATGCACGCAGGCGAAACGTGTAGTCGTTGCCACCGCCCCATACGATCTTGTCGGTCAACGGCTCGGCGGCGATGAACAGCACCTTGCGCTGCCGCGCGAGGTCGGCGACCGCAAGGCCGACGTTGGACGCGAAAGTCCCCATCAGCAGTACGACCTTTTCGCGCGTGACGAGCTCTTCGGCCACGCGCACCGCGTCACCGGGCGCACCGGTGTCGTCGCGCGACACGATCTCCAGTGGACGGCCGAGCACGCCCCCAGCGGCGTTGATCTCGTCGCGCGCAAGCTGCATGCCCTTGGTATACGGGTCGAGGAACGACGGAAACTGCTTGTAGCTGTTGAGTTCGCCCAAACGTATCGGCTGGGCGGCTGCGGTGCCGGCCGCCAACCATAGCGCTGCGGCGGCCGCCAGCAATCGGTGTCTCATCGAGTCTCCATCGGAAATGCGGTGGGGAAGACCATAAGCTTATACGCGTGAGGCCCTGCACCGCATGCGCCACTGAACGTTAAAATGCATGTTTCCCGGATCAAAGCCGATTCACTTGTCCTCGCCGATGCTTTCGCTTGCACATGACCTGCAATTCGCCGATCTCTATGACGACGACGGCGTCGCGCGGATCGACCAGCTGTTTGCCAATGAGTTGGCCGCGGCCGATCCGACCCTCGCTGCGCGCTTGCGGGGGGCTCGCGACAATCCGGATTCGCTCGAGCGGCTGGCCGAGTCGCAGCTGCTGATCGGCGTGGCGCCGCACCTCGAGGACTTCATCGCCCACCTGTTTGCGATCGAATCGCATGTGCGGGAACTGGAAGCGCGACACCACGAGCTTGCGCCGCTGTTCGGCGTGCGTCGCCAGTTCGTGCAGCGCAGGGCCGTCAGCGCCTTCAAGGGCGGTGCTGCGGATGCGCTCGATGGCGCCGGGTTGCGCGCCGCGCTCGAATTGCGCATCGGTGCATTTGACGATTTGGCCTTTGCCAATGCCGTCCTCGTGTGGCAGCAGGACGAAGCGGCCAACGCCGACGCATTGCAACTGGCGCTGTCCTACGCCGCGTGGGCGACGCTGTCGCCGGCAGGCAAGGCGGCACACCGCGGCAGCGTGCTGTTTCGCGTGCCGCGCAAGCTCGATTTCATGAACCTGGTGCCGCTTGTCTCCACCACCCGCCACGCAGTGACGACGTTTGCCACGCCGGAGCAGCATCTGCGCCGCCGCGAGGGCTTCGCGCTCACCGATGGCGGCACCGACCTGGCCGGCGGCCTCGCGGAAGCGCACTACTGCATCTGGTGCCACGAGCAGGGCAAGGACTCGTGCGCGCACGGGTTGGTGGACAAGAAGGCCGACGATGCGACGCGCTCGCCGTTCAAGTCCAGCACGTTCGGCGTGCCGCTGGCAGGTTGCCCGCTCGAAGAACGCATCTCCGAGTTCCACAAGCTGCGCGCCGAAGGCATTCCGATCGGCGCGCTGGCGATGATCTGCATCGACAACCCGATGGTCGCCGCCACCGGCCATCGCATCTGCAACGACTGCATGAAGTCGTGCATCTTCCAGAAGCAGGATCCGGTCGACATCCCGCAGTCGGAGACACGCGTGCTGAAGGACGTGCTGGCGCTGCCGTGGGGCTTCGAAATCTATTCGCTGCTGACGCGCTGGAACCCGCTGAACCTGCGCCGCCCCTGTCCGCGCGGTGCCACTGGCCGGCGCGCACTGGTCGTCGGCATGGGCCCGGCGGGATTCACGCTTGCGCACCACCTGCTCAACGACGGCCACACGGTGGTCGCGATCGACGGCCTCAAGATCGAACCGCTGCCACCTGCGCTGGCTGGCGACGGATTCGAGCCGGTGCGCGACTTCGAGACGCTCGAGGAGCCGCTCGACGAGCGGGTGATGGCCGGGTTCGGAGGTGTTGCCGAGTACGGCATCACCGTGCGCTGGGACAAGAATTTCCTGAAGGTGATCCGCGTGCTGCTGCAGCGACGCGCGCGTTTTGCACTGCACGGCGGCGTGCGCTTTGGCGGCACGCTGACCGGCGACGGCGCGTTCGCGCTCGGCTTCGACCACGTGGCGCTGGCGCTCGGCGCGGGCCGGCCCACGGTGCTCGAATTGCCCAACGGGCTGGCCAACGGCGTGCGCACCGCATCGGATTTCCTGATGTCGCTGCAGCTTGCCGGCGCGGCCAAGGCCGATTCTCTGGCAAATATGCAGTTGCGGCTGCCGGTCGTCGTCGTCGGCGGGGGATTGACCGCGATCGACACGGCCACCGAGGCGCTCGCGTATTACCCGGTGCAGGTGGAGAAATTCCTCGCGCGCCACCAGACGTTGTGCGCCATCGAGGGCCGCGACGTGGTCGAGTCGCGCTGGACGGCCGCGGAGCGCGAGATCGCGGCGGAGTTCACCGCGCACGCTGCGGCGATCCGCGCCGAACGTGCGGCAGCGGCAGCCGAGCAGCGCGCGCCGCGCATCGTCGAACTGCTGCGCGAGTGGGGTGGTGTGACCATCGCCTATCGCCGCCGCCTGGTCGACAGCCCGTCGTACACGCTCAATCACGAAGAGGTCGACAAGGCGCTGGAGGAGGGTATCTGGTTTTCCGAGGGCCTGACGCCAATCGCGATCGAAGTCGATGCCGACAATCGTGCGCTGGGCTTGCGCGTATCGGCACAGCACAACGATGGCGACGGCGTGTGGCATGAGTACGCGCGCGCCATGCTGCCTGCACGAACGATCCTGATCGCGGCGGGCACGCAGCCCAATACCGTGCTGGCGCGCGAGGATGGCGAACATTTCCATCTCGACGGCAAGTACTTCCGCCTGCTGGATGAAGATGGCAACGCGGTGACGCCGTTGCGCGGGCATGCGAAGCCGGAGTTCCCGGCGGTGCTCACCGAGATTCGCGCCGACGGGCGTGCGACGAGCTTCTTCGGCGACCTGCATCCGTCCTATCACGGCAACGTGGTCAAGGCGATGGCCAGCGCCAAGGCCGGTTACCCCATCGTTTCGCGGATGCTCGCGCGCGTCGCGCCCGCCGCCCCCGAAGACGATCGCGCATTTTTCGCGCAGGTCGCGGACGAGCTCTGCGCGACGGTTGCCTATGTCAAGCGGCTGACGCCGACGATCGTCGAGGTGGTGGTGAAGGCCAAGGCCGCCGCGCGCCGCTTCGCGCCCGGCCAGTTCTACCGGCTGCAGAACTACGAATCGCAGGCCGAACGCGTGGACGGCAGCAGGCTCGGCATGGAGGGCCTCGCGCTGACCGGTGCCTGGGTGGACCGCGAACGCGGGCTGGTGTCGACGATCGTGCTGGAGATGGGCGGATCGAGCGACCTGTGTGCGCGGCTGTCGCCGGGCGACCCGGTGGTGCTGATGGGCCCAACCGGCATGCCGACCGAGATCGATCCGGGGCAGACCGTGCTGCTGGCCGGTGGCGGCCTCGGCAACGCGGTGCTGTTCTCGATCGGCCGCGCGTTTCGCGATAGCGGATCGAAGGTGCTGTATTTCGCCGCCTACCGGCGCGCGGTCGACCGCTACAAGGTCGACGACATCGAAGCGGCGGCCGACATCGTGGTCTGGTGTTGCGACGAAGCGCCGGGCTTCGCGCCGCGGCGTGCGCAGGATCGCAGCTTCGTCGGCAATGTCGTCGATGCGATGCGCGCGTACGCAGAGGGCCGCCTGGGCGAAAACGCGATTGAACTGGCGTCAGTCAAGCGCGTGATTGCCATCGGCTCGGACCGGATGATGGCTGCCGTCGCCGCTGCGCGTCATGGCGTGCTGCGGCCGTATCTCGATCCGCAGCATCATGCGATTGGATCGATCAATTCGCCGATGCAATGCATGATGAAGGAGGTCTGCGCGCAGTGCCTGCAACCACAGCGCGATCCGGTGACCGGCAAGACCAGCTACGTGTTCTCGTGCTTCAACCAGGATCAACCGCTCGACAGCGTCGACTTCGCGGCGCTGGCGTCGAGGCTCGCGCAAAACGGCCTGCAGGAAAAACTGACCGCGCGCTGGCTCGACCACATCGCACCTGCCGCGCCAGTGCTGGCGAAGTAGTAGCATCCGTCGATGCTCCGAACCGTGCTCGCCTGCTAGCCGTGCCGCTCGCTCCCGCAACCGAGCGCGAGCTCGTCCACAGCCGCAACATCGAGATGCGCGGTTACCGCCGGCGCGACGGACTGTATGACGTCGAGGCCCACCTGGTCGATACCAAGGCCACCGATTTCCGGCGCGGCGACGACTCGCGGCCGACGCCTGCCGGCACGCCGCTGCATGACATGTGGGTGCGCATCACCGTGGATGAGGATTTGCGGGTGACCGACGTCAACGCCGCCACTGACGCCAGTCCGTATGGCGTGTGCCGCGAGGCGACCGGATCACTGCAGGCCATAGTCGGCGAGCAGGTGCGACCGGGCTGGTCGATGATGGTCAAGTCACGCCTGGCGGGTGCCAGTAGCTGCACGCACCTGATGGAACTGCTGATTCCGCTGGCGACCGTCGCATTCCAGACGCTGAGCCTGTTGCGCGCAACGCGACCCGAGCGCGTGGACGCCAGTGGACGTCCGCGGCGAATCGACAGCTGCTACGCCTACGGCAGCAATCGCAGCGTCGTTGAACGCCGCTGGCCCGCGTTTCACATCGCAGACGGTGATGAGCGCTGAGCGAGCCGTCGGCAGGTCCTGAGCAGGTCCTGCACGGATACGCGCGCGGCGAACGCGCTCGTTCACGTTGCCGCAACCACAGCAGCGCACCGTTACATCTGTAACGCATTTTGCGTTGAACTCGCGTCCAATGGTGGCGGTCGTATCTGTCGATCGCGCTGGCTCACCGGCGTGTATCGCACACTGCAATCGACCACGGAGGCTGCATGCCGCTGTACAAGGATTTTGGCGTCATTTCCAGCGGACTGTCGCTGGCCGATCGTGGCCGTCCGGGCCGCTACATTCCCTTCGCGTCGATTTTCGCGTGGAGCCATGGCGCGTTTCGCCTTGCACGGCAATTTGCGTGGAGCGAGCTCGAACAGACATCCGCCGACGCCGCCAAGGCGACCGCCGAACAACTCGCGCGGCGCGCAATCGATTGTGGTGACGTCGGTTGATGCAGTCCCTCGGGAGATCGGATCCGGCCACGCGTTTCGCGCGACCTGGGCGGCTGGATATCACCGGGAGGTCCAGCGGCGTGGTGAGTGAATCGTGCCACTGAAGTCCGCGGACGGCGCAGCGCCGCTACCACTGGTGCCGGTGGAAGGAGTCGAACCCTCGACCTTCGCATTACGAATGCGCTGCTCTACCAACTGAGCTACACCGGCACAAAACCTCGAATACCCGCGTCGGCGATTTCGAACTTCGACGGAGCATGCAAACGGACCGCTTGCGGCCCTGACGTAGGTGTCAAAGCGCAGCCTTCGATTATAGCTGATTAGGTGTCAGCGACTCAAGCCGCGCGCGGCAGGCCGAGCAATTGCGCCATGCCATTCCACATGATCTGCACGCCGATGCACAGCAGGATGAACGCCGACAGGCGCAGCACGACGCTGGTGCCCGTTCGACCAAGGCGCAGCAGCACGCGATCGGCGTAGCGATAGCACAGGTAGATCGCGATGGTCACCAGCAGGATGCCCAGCGCATGCGCGCCAATGATCAGCACCAGCTGGCGCAGCTCGCCGGGCTGGTTGGCGCCCAGCGTGATGGCCACCGAAATCGAACCCGGGCCCACGGTCAATGGCATCGTCAGCGGGTAGAAGGCGCGCTGCGCAAGGTCGTCCGGCGAAGCCGCGTGCGCCGCGTCGCGCGCGAGCAGCTTCGGCGGATCATCCTGGTGCAGCAGCGACCATGCGATCGAGCAGACGACCAGGCCGCCTGCGATGCGCACGACGTCGACGGACACCGCGAACAGGTCCAGCACGTAGGCGCCGATCAGCACCGATCCCATCAGCAGCAGGAAGCAGTTGCGTGCAACTCGGCGCGCCATCACCACGCGCTCGGCGTCGTCGAGGTCGGTGGTCTTCAACAGGAACAGCGGTGCACCGCCGAGCGGATTGACGATCGGCAACAAGCTCGCGACGGCGAGCAGCGCGGCTTCCGAGAATTGGCGGGCGTCGGCGATCATCGGTGGCGGCGGAGCCCGTGCGGCCCCGTGGCTGGCGCTACACTAGCACGGCGCGTCGCTGTTGCCGTGCGCCACGTGCCCACGCTTCATCCAACGAGTGTTTCAATGTCCACGCTGCGTCCGCTGTTCGGATTTCACGCCGTCACCGCGCGCTTGCGCATACATCCGTCGTCGGTGCGCGCGCTGTACGTTTCAAGCGTACGCCGGGATGCGCGAGCCGTCGACCTCGCCGCGCGCGCGCAGGCGGCCGGCGTCGCGCTGCATGCCGCGGACGACGCTCGCTTGCGCGAGCTCGCTGGAAGCGAGCGGCATCAGGGCGTGGTCGCGATGGTCGACGGCGCAATGCCGCATGTGACGCTCGACGACGTGCTCGACGGCGCTGGCGACGCGCCGTTGCTGCTGGTCCTCGACCAGGTGACCGACCCGCATAACCTTGGTGCATGCCTGCGTTCTGCGGATGCGTTCGGCGTCGATGCCATCGTCATTCCCAAGGACCGTGCGGTCGGCGTCAACGCGACGGTGGCGAAGGCAGCAAGTGGCGCCGCCGACACAGTTCCGGTGGTGACGGTGACCAACCTGGCGCGTGCGCTGCGCGAAATGCAGGCACGCGGCCTGTGGATCGTCGGTGCCGACGCCGGCGCCGAGTCGCTGTTCGACGCGGACCTGCGCGGACCGATGGCCTGGGTGCTGGGTGCCGAGGGTGAGGGCCTGCGCCGGCTGACGCGCGAATCGTGCGACCGCATCGTTGGCATCCCGCTGGTCGGAACCGTCGCAAGCCTCAACGTATCGGTGGCGGCTGGCATCTGCCTGTACGCCACGCGCCGGGCGCGTGCCGATACCACGGCGCAGGCCGAAAGCGCGCCTGTCGCCAGGGCGCGTTGACCACGCCGCACGAATTGGACATCATCATCAGTTGTTCGTCGTCATCATGCTTCGCGTCGAGGTCACCTACTGCGACCTGCGATCCGCGCCCGCGGATCGTTGCCAACTCCACGGGTCATCCATGAATCCTTCCGCGTCCCCCGTCGAACACATCAAGCGCTGGCAAAGCGAATTCACGGCGGTGCGCCGGGACCTGCACGCCCACCCCGAGCTCGGATTCGAGGAGCACCGCACCGCGCAGACGGTTGCCGATCAACTGGCGGCGATGGGGATAGAGCACACGACGGGCATCGGGCGCACCGGCATCGTTGCGGTGATTCGCGGTACGTCGCAGTCCAGCGGCCGCACGATCGGGCTGCGCGCGGACATGGATGCGCTGCCGATGCAGGAGGAAAACACGTTCGCGCACCGCTCGCAGGTCGACGGACGCATGCACGGCTGCGGCCATGACGGCCACACGACGATGCTGCTGGCCGCGGCGCGATACCTCGCCGAAACGCGGCGCTTCGACGGCACCGCCTACCTGATTTTCCAGCCTGGCGAAGAGGGCTACGCAGGGGGCAAGGCAATGCTCGACGACGGGCTGTTCGAGCGCTTTCCGGCGGACCAGGTCTATGCTTTGCACAACTGGCCCGGGCTCGCCGCCGGCAAGATCGCAGTACGCCCGGGGCCGATGATGGCGGCCGCTGATCGCATCGAAATCCACATCGCCGGTCGCGGTGGCCACGGTGCGCATCCGGACCTTGCTATAGATCCCGTGGTGGTCGCCGCGCACATCATCCTGGCGGCGCAATCGATCGTGTCGCGCAACGTCGATCCGGTCGACACCGCGGTGGTCAGCCTGTGCGCGATGCAAGCAGGTAACCTCGGCGCGATGAGCGTGATTCCCCGCGAAGCGCACTTGGTCGGTACGGTACGCACGTTCCGCACGGCAACCCAGGACATGATCGAGAAACGCCTGGGCGAACTCGTGCAATCCATCGCCGCGGCATTCGGCGCGACGGCGCGCCTCGACTACAAGCGCATCTACCCCGCGACGATCAACACCGACGCCGAGGCGACGTTTGCCGCGTCGGTCGCGGCAGGTGTCGTCGGTGCGGACAATGTCGTGCACGACCTCCCGGCTTCGATGGGGTCGGAGGACTTCTCGTTCATGCTGCAGAAGCGACCGGGTGCCTATGCGCGCCTGGGGCAGGGTGGCGATGGCGTCGGCCACGGGGCTTTCCTGCACAGCAGCAGCTACGACTTTAACGACGCTGTGATCGCGGTGGGAGCGGGCTATCTTTCCGCGCTGGCCGAGCGCGGGATGCCACTCGACCCGCGATGATCGATGCGGACGGGCACTTTTCGCACAGCTACCGCGAAGCGCACAGCCACGCCGCGGTGCTGCGCGCCGGGCAAGCGCTTGCGTGCGACCGGGCAGTGCAGTGAGCAGCGTTGTCGAGCATGCGGCGCAACGTCCGGCGCAGGAGTTCCGGTCAACCAGCCGTTGCTTGGCACGTTGCTAAGGATTGGAATCGATTCTTTGTTTTCCGTGGAGGGCTGGATTACGCTCTCCCCGGGTGCTGCGAACCAACCGAGGAAAACGCCATGAGACTGTACCGCGCATTGCTGGTCGCCCCTCTCGTCCTGTTGACCGCGTCCTGCCAGACCTGGGGCCCCACCTGGAGCGAGGTCAGTGGTACGCGCTATAACGTTGCGGTTCTCAATCGCCAGCCCGCGGTGATCGAAAGCGTCGACGGCAACAGCGCGTTCCCCAGCCGGCCGATCAAGCTCGAACCGGGACACCATGAGATCACGATCACGGGCATCAGCCAGCGCCGGCGTGCCGGTGGCGGCGAGCTGCAGAAGATCGCGCTCGATATGCAACCCTGCAAGCTGTACTACATCAACGCGCAGTACGCGAGCCCGGTCAGCGTCGACTATGCCCCTGTCGTCGACCACGTGGACACGATTCCCGGTTGCCGCGTGCCCGCCAAGTAGCGCACGATCCGCGCCGCGGGCCGCAAGACCGGCGCTGCTGGTGCGCGGCCTGTCGGCCGCCTTTGACGCGCGCGACCGCAGGCGCGTTGCGATGGACGATGGTTCGCTGCGAGATCGGCGCCGCCGCGATGACCGGCGCATCCGCCACGCAATCGCGCGCGGATCGCCGGTAGCCGTTGCATCGGCACGCGATCGGCGCGCACCCGGCGTTCCGCTATAATTTGTGCAGCCGGTCGTGGCAGTCGGTGCTGTGCCGATTGCACGCGTTCATTCACCTTTTCCGCGTTCCCCTTCGTGCGTCTCACTCAAGTCAAGCTCGCCGGCTTCAAGTCGTTTGTCGACCCCACCGCGATCCCGACGCCGGGCCAACTGGTCGGCATTGTTGGCCCCAACGGCTGTGGCAAGTCGAACATCATCGACGCAGTACGCTGGGTACTCGGCGAGTCCAAGGCGTCGGCGCTGCGCGGCGAATCGATGCAGGACGTGATCTTCAATGGCGCTGGCGACCGAAAGCCTGTAGGACGCGCAGCGGTCGAATTGATTTTCGACAATAGCGCCGGCCGTATTGGCGGGCAATGGGGACAGTTCGTCGAGCTGTCGATTCGCCGGGTACTGACGCGCGACGGCGACAGCACGTACTACATCAACAACATCCCGGTTCGCCGCCGCGACATCCACGATCTCTTCCTTGGCACCGGCCTCGGGCCGCGCGCCTACGCGATCATCGAGCAGGGGATGATCTCGCGCGTGATCGAGGCCAAGCCCGAGGAACTGCGGGTTTTCCTGGAGGAGGCGGCCGGAGTCTCCAAGTACAAGGAACGCCGCAAGGAGACCGAGGGAAGGATCGCCGACGCACGCGAGAACCTGGCGCGCGTCGAGGACATCCGCAACGAACTCGGCAGCCAGCTCGCGCGGCTTGAACTGCAGGCGAAGGTTGCCGTCGAATATCGTGATCTGGAGGCACGGCTGAAGCAGTCGCAGCACATGCTGTGGCATTCACGGCAACAGGATGCGGCGCGCGCTCGCGAGCGGCATGCCGCCGAGATCGCCACGCTCGGCACGGCCCTTGAAGCGGTGCAGGCAGAGCTTCGCGAAGCCGAATCCGCGTTGGAGCACATGCGCAGCGCGCATTTCAGCGCCGGCGACGCGATGCACGAGCGCCAGGGGACGTTCTACGCGGCCAATGCCGAAGTCACGCGGCTCGAGCAGCAATTGAGCTACGCGCGCGAGAGCGAGACGCGAATCGCCGCACAGGTTGCCGAGCTCGACACCGAAATCACCGAACTTGGCCACCAACAGCAGTCGGTCGCCGGTGAGGGCTCTGAGCTCACCCAAAAGCTCGACATCGCAAGCCGCGCGCATGCCGCCGCGCTCGACAACCAGCACACGATCGAGGCGACGCTGCCCGAGATCGATGCGGCGCTCGCTGCGGCAAACGCGACATTCGCCGAAATGCAGCAGCGGATCACGCTGTCGGAACAGAATATCCGCATCGGCGAGACGCGCCGCGAGCATCACGCCCGTAGCATGGCCACGCTGGGCGAGCGGCATGCGCGCCTGGTTGCACAGATCGCGCAGGCGGGGCCGGCGGCCAATGACCCGATTCGCGAGCTGGAAGAGCAACTCGCCGACGAGAATCGCGAGCTGGCCGGGCGCACGACGCGCGTCACCGAGCTTGCAGCTGCGGTGCAAGCCTCACAGGCGGCGCACCGTGCGGCGAGCGACGAATGGCATGTGGCGAGCCGTGCGCTCGCCGACCTCGAGGCGCATCACCAGGCGCTGTCGGCATTGCAGGCGAAGATCGGCCACGGCGGCGACACCGAACGCTGGCGCCTGGATCATGGGCTTGCTGCCGCGCGCCAGCTCTGGCAGGCGATCGACGTCGACGCCGCCTGGGAAAATGCGCTGGAAGCGGTGCTGCGCGAGCGACTCGAAGGTGTCGAAGTCGGCGACCTCGCAGAAATTGCCACATGGCTCGCCGAACCCGATGCGACGCCACCGCGGATCGCGTTGTTCGATGCCGCCAATGCCACGACGACCACCGATGCTGGCGCGGACGCGCTATGGGTCAAGTTGCGGGTCAAGGATGCGCACGTCGCGCGTTTCGTTGCCGATGGCGTGGCGGGAGTGCGCTGCCGGCAGAATCTCGCGGAAGCGCTGGCGGCGCGCGCAACGCTGGCGGTCGGCGAGTCGCTGGTGACGCCTGAAGGTCACCTGGTGTCCGCCACCGGCGTCGTGCTGTTCGCGCCGGATAGCGAAATTCACGGCGTCATCGCCCGCCAGCGCGAACTCGAGCGACTGGATGCGCAACTGCCGGATGCGCAACTCGCATCGGGCGGCGCGCGCGCCGCGCTCGACGCAGCCGAGTTCGCGCTCAACGCGGGCCAGCAGGAATACCACCTCGAAGGGCTTGCGGTCGCGTCGCAACAGCGGCGTGTGCACGACCTCGACCTCGAACTGGTCGAATTGCGCAAGGAGGCGGAGGCAAAGGCGCAGAGGCTGTCGGAACTGACGCGCGGTCGCGACGAACTCGCCGCGCAGATCGCCAGCGAGCAAGCCGCGCGCGAAGGCGTCGTGCGCGAGATCGCCGACCTGCAGTCGCTGCGGCATGACGAGCTTGCGCAGCTGCAGGCATTGCAGCACGCCCGCAACGAACGCGAAGTAGCCGTGGTGCGGGGCCGCGAGCAGTTGCGCGACGCCGAGCGCGCGGCGCAGGAGGCCGACTTCGCCGAGCGCAGCGCGCGTGAACGCATTGCCGAAGCGGCTCGCCGGTCCGAGGCGCTGACGCAGCAGATCTCGCGGCAGCGTGAACTGCTGGCGCGCCTGATGGGCGAGCGCGCGTCGATCGACTGGACGCCGGTCGAGGAGGCGCTGCAGCGCCAGCTCGCCTCACGCACGGCCGCCGAGCAGGCGCTTGCCGCGGCGCGCGACGCGCTCGAAGGGCTGGGCGCGAAGCTGCGCGAAGGCGAGGAAGCGCGCATGTCCGCAGAGCACAAGCTCGAGCCGGCGCGCGCGCGAATCCAGGAAGTCCAGCTCAAGGAACAGGCAGCGCAAATTGCCGAGCAGCAGTTCACCGGACAACTGACCGAAGCGGGTGCGGACATCGAATCGCTTCCTGCCGCGCTGAAGGCGTGGGGACGCGCATCGCTGCCGGCGGAGATTTCGCGCGTCAGCGCCGCCATCGGTGAACTCGGTGCAGTGAACATGGCCGCGCTCGACGAGCTCGCGCAGGCACAGGAGCGCAAGAACTACCTCGACCGCCAGGCCGCGGACCTGACCGAGGCGTTGTCCACGCTGGAGACCGCGATTCGCCAGATCGATCGCGAATCGCGAGAGCTGCTCGCGCAGACTTTCGAAGCCGTCAACGCCAACTTCGCGGTACTGTTCCCGACGTTGTTCGGCGGTGGTGAAGCGCGCCTCGTGCTGACCGGCGAGGAAATCCTCGATTCCGGCGTACAGATCTTTGCGCAGCCGCCTGGCAAGCGCAATACGTCGATACACCTGTTGTCCGGTGGCGAGAAGGCGCTGACGGCGATTTCGCTGGTGTTCGCGCTGTTCCGGCTCAATCCGGCACCGTTCTGCCTGCTCGACGAAGTGGACGCACCACTCGACGACCCCAACACCGAACGCTTCTGCGAGATGGTGCGAGAGATGTCGGGTGAAACGCAGTTCCTGTTCATCTCGCACAACAAGATCACGATGGAAATGGCGAGCCAGCTCGTTGGCATCACGATGCCCGAGCCGGGCGTGTCGCGCGTGGTCGCGGTCGACATCGCGGAAGCACTTTCTCTCGCGGAAAGCAATAGCGCCGCGGCTGCGTAAGGCTGCGTTTATCGATGTGTCGCGTGCTATAGTCTCGACGATCGACATGCACGTCACGGACGCCTGATCGGCATGCGCATTTTCTCGTTGCAGTTCGGGTTGATTGTCGCCGGTATCGTTCTGGTCGTCGGCGTGCTGCTCTACAACCATTGGGTGTTGCGCCGTGCACGCGCAATGCGCGATTGCGCCAGGCTCGTCGAGTCCCCGTCCGAATCCACGCGCGTCGAACCTTCGCTGCATGTGATGCAGGCAGGGCCCGCGAGCGACGAGCCGCGCGACCAGCCGGTTGCCGCCAGTGCGCCTGAAGCGATGGTCGTGGCCGAGAGCATAAGCGGTGGCGGCGGCACGCCGGACAATGCATTCCCCGCGGACGACGCCGCACGCTGGCAAATCCCGATGGACGACGTCGCGTCGCTGCCATCGGTGCCAACCCCGACTCGCGGTCGCGACGACGTGCAGCGTGGCACCTACCGCGATACCACGCACACGCAACCCGACCCCGACATCGAATGCGTTGTCGTGCTGAGGCCGGCGGCTCCGGTGGGCGTGCATGCGCTGGCGGCAGGATTGCACGCACGGCTGGGCAAACCGCTGCGCTGGTTCGGCCACCGCGACGCATCGACTGCATGGCAGCGTCTTGGCGTGGACTCCGCCGGGGAGTTCGCCGAGATCGCCGGTTGCCTGTTGCTCGCGGATCGCAACGGTGCGGCCGGACGCAACCAGATCGATGCGTTCCTGCGACTAGTAGGCGACCTGGCGCCCACCCTGCCAGCGACGTTCACGACGCGGTCGGTGGATGACGAAACCGCACGCGCAGAGGCGCTCGATCGCCTGTGCGCGGAGCTCGACATGCAGATCGGCATCACGATCCAGAAGACTGACGGTTCGGCGATCGCCGGTACGCGGCTGCGTGGCGTCGCCGAGGCGTCGGGATTCCGCCTGGCGCCGAGCGGGCGCTTCGAGTGGGTGCAGGAGGAAACCGGCAACGTCGTCTATACGCTGCAGAACATGAGCGGCGAGCCTTTTTCGCTCGAAGGATTGCGCACGGCGACGCTGACGGGAATCGTGTTCGTGCTCGATGTGCCGTGCGTCGCCGATCCGGCGCGTGCGTTCGACCAGATGAAGCTGGCAGCCGGCCGCCTCGCGCGCACGGTCGGCGGCGAGATGGTCGACGACAACCGGCGCATTCTCGCCGACGGGGCGTTGGCGACCACGCGTGCGGCGGTGGTGTCCGCGGCAGCCGCGCTCGCCGACGTCCACATCGAGCCCGGCAGTCCGCGCGCGCTGAAGCTGTTCTCCGCCTGAACATGGCGGGTGCCGCGCCGAAGGCGCCGTCCGCGGCACGCTTGCGGGCGAAGACGCTGCGCAACGAGCTCCACGCGCACGACCATCGCTACTACGTACAGGATGCGCCGACGGCCAGCGATGCCGAATACGACGCGTTGATGCGCGAACTGAACGCGTTGGAAGCGCAATACCCGGCATTGCAGACGAGGAATTCACCTACCCAACGCGTTGGCGGCGGCGTTTCCGAGACGTTCATGCCGGTGCTGCATCGGGTGCCGATGCTGTCGCTCAACAACGCATTCAGCGACGAGGAAGCCGACGCGTTCGACCGCCGCATCCGGGAATCGCTCGACATCGACGCTGTCACCTACGCAGTCGAACCCAAGTTCGACGGGCTGGCCATCGGCCTTGTCTACGAGGATGGCAGCTTCACTGTCGGCTCGACGCGCGGCGATGGTGAACGTGGTGAAAACGTCACCGCCAACCTGCGCACGATAAGTGTGATTCCGGCAACCTTGCCGACGGCGCTTGCGCCGCCGCTGCTCGAGGTACGTGGCGAGGTGCTGATGCTGAAGGCCGACTTCGAGCGCCTCAACCAGGCACAGGCGGCGAGGCAACAGAAGCTGTTCGTCAATCCGCGCAATGCGGCTGCGGGCGCGCTGCGCCAGCTCGATCCGGCGATCACCGCCGAGCGTCGGCTCACTTTTTTCGCGTATGGCATCGGCGCTGTCGACTGGGGCCGGATTGCACCGCCGCGGACGCAACGCGAGCTGCTCGACTATCTGCAGTCGCTGGGTTTTCCGGTCGCGAGCCAGCGCGACAACGCGCAGGGTGCCGCCGGCATGCTCGCCTATTACAGGTCGATGGGTGCCCGGCGAGCAAAGTTGCCCTTCGACATCGACGGCGTGGTCTACAAAGTCGACGATTTCGCGCGGCAGCGTGCGCTGGGCTTCGTGTCGCGCGCGCCACGCTTTGCGATTGCGCACAAGTTCCCGGCGGAGGAGGCGGTAACCGTAGTGACGGCAATTGACGTTAATGTCGGGCGTACCGGCGCGGTGACGCCGATTGCGCGGCTGGCGCCGGTGTTCGTCGGCGGCGTCACGGTGACCAACGCGACGCTGCACAACGAGGACGAGGTGCGGCGCAAGGACGTGCGCATCGGCGACACCGTCGTCGTCCGTCGCGCGGGCGATGTCATCCCGGAGGTCGTGCGGGTGTTGCAGGACCGCCGGCGTAGCGATGCGCGCGAGTTCACGATGCCTGCGACGTGCCCGCAATGCGGCTCTGCGATCGTGCGCCTCGAAGGCGAGGCCGTGGCGCGTTGCGAAGGTGGCCTCGTGTGTCCGGCGCAACGCAAACAGGCGCTGCTGCATTTCGCGTCGCGCCGCGCGGTGGACATCGAGGGTCTTGGCGAAAAGCTCGTCGACGAACTGGTGGATGCCGAAATCGTGGGCACGCCCGCCGACTTGTATGCGCTCGACATGGCGCAGCTCGCAGGGTTGCCGCGAATGGCGCAGAAGAGCGCAGCCAATGTCGCCTCTGCAATCGCCGCCAGCCGCGCAACCACGCTCGAGCGTTTCGTCTATGCATTGGGCATCCGTCACGTGGGCGAAGCCACCGCCAGGGATCTGGCACGGCACTTTGGCGATCTGCCCGCATTGATGGCGGCGAGCGAGCAGGCGTTGCTGGAAGTCAACGATGTCGGGCCGGTCGTCGCACAAAGCGTGGCGCGCTTCTTTGCCGAGCCGCACAATGTCAAGGTCATCGGCGCACTGCGCGCGTCGGGCGTGCATTGGGATGTGCAGCCTTCGCGCGCTGTCGCGCAAACCGGTGCCTTCGCAGGACGCACGTTCGTGCTGACCGGATCGCTGCCGACGATGAGTCGCGACGATGCGCAGGCGCGAATCGAGGCGCACGGCGGCAAGGTCGCAGGCAGCGTGTCGAATAAGACGCACTATGTGGTTGCCGGCGCCGAGGCCGGCAGCAAGCTCGCGAAGGCACACGAACTGGGCATCACCGTGCTGGACGAAACCGGATTGTTGAAACTGCTGGATAAGGGCGAACCACGATCATGAAGAAGATTACCAAGGCGGTCTTTCCGGTGGCCGGGCTCGGCACGCGTTTCCTGCCGGCAACCAAGGCCAGCCCGAAGGAGATGCTGCCGGTCGTCGACAAGCCGCTGATCCAGTATGCGGTGGAGGAGGCGGCCGCGGCGGGGATCACCGACATGGTATTCATCACCGGCCGCAGCAAGCGCGCGATCGAGGACCATTTCGACAAGGCTTACGAGCTCGAGACGGAACTTGCATTGCGCAACAAGACCGAATTGCTGGAAGCCGTGCAGGCGGCGATCCCGCCGGGGATCAACTGCATATTCATTCGCCAGAACGAGGCGCTGGGACTCGGCCACGCCGTGCTGTGCGCAGCGCCGGTGATCGGCGACGATCCTTTCGCCGTGCTGCTCGCCGATGACCTGATCGACGCAGCGGTGCCGGTGATGAAGCAGATGGTGGATGTCGCCGCACGCGAGAATGCATCGACGATCGGCATCATGGAGGTCGCGATGAAGGACGCATCGAGCTATGGCATCGTCGAGGCCGACCCGGATCCGGCGGACCCGCGTCTGTCGCGGATCACGCGAATGGTGGAAAAGCCGAAAGCCGGCACCACGCAATCGAATCGCGCGGTGATCGGCCGCTATGTGCTGACGCCGCGTATCTTTCATCACCTGCGCACGATGCCCGCCGGGGCCGGCGGCGAGATCCAGTTGACCGACGGGATCGTGCGCCTGCTGGCCGAAGAGCGGGTCGTCGCATACGCGTTCGAGGGCCGCCGCTACGACTGCGGCACCAAGCTGGGCTACCTCGAGGCCACGGTCGAGCTCGGACTCAAGCATCCCGAAGTCGGTGAAGGATTCCGGCGCTTCATCGCGGCGCACTGCGGATGACGCTGAACGAACTGCGCTATGTCGTCGCCGTAGCGCACGAGCGCAGTTTCGGGCGCGCAGCCGCAAAGTGCTTCGTCAGCCAGCCCGCACTGTCGGTCGCGGTGCAGAAACTCGAAGAGGAGCTCGGTGCGCCGTTGTTCGAGCGCGGCAAGTCCGAGGTCAGCGTGACGCCGGTCGGCAGCAGGGTCGTCGAGCAGGCGCAGCGAGTGCTGGAAGAGGCAACGCGGTTGAAGGACATCGCCAGGTCCGGGCAGGATCAGCTCGTCGGCGTGCTCAAACTCGGCGTCATCTACACAATCGCGCCCTATCTGTTGCCGGACCTGATTCCGGTGTTGCGCTTGCTGGCGCCGTCGATGCCGCTCGAGATCGAGGAGAACCTGACCGAGCACCTGGAAACCGCCCTCAAGGCCGGCCGCATCGATGTTGCGATACTCGCGCTGCCATTCGCGTCGGCCGGCGTCGTCACCGAATTCCTCTACGAGGAACCGTTCGAGGTCGTCGTGCCCCATGACCACAAGTGGGCATCGCGCCGATCGATCGGCAGTGATGAGCTTGCCAGCGAGCATGCGATCCTGATGAACGTCGGGCATTGCTTCCGTGACCAGGTCCTGGGATCGTGCCCTGAGCTCAACCAGGCCAGCGCGCAGATCGCGCGCACCAATTCGCTGGAGACCGTGCGCAACATGGTCGCATCCGGACTGGGCATCTCGGTGCTGCCGCGCGATGCGCTGGTGCCCAAGTATCACAGCCAGCTGGTGACTGCGGTGCCGTTCCGCGACCCGGTGCCGACACGCCGCGTGGCGCTCGCGTACCGCAAGAGCTACCCGCGACCGGCGGCCATCGAAGTGGTGCGCGTGGCGGCGTCGCAGTGTCGGCCCTGATCGGGTGTGCAATCAGGGAACAGCGGATTCGTGCGGCACAACATTGCACCAGCCGCCGTCGCGCAGGATTTGCGGACAAAAAAAAGGGATTACGCTTGCGCGCAATCCCTTGGTTCGATGTGGTGGGCGATACTGGGTTTGAACCAGTGACCCCTGCCGTGTGAAGGCAGTGCTCTACCGCTGAGCTAACCGCCCC
>JBDTJK010000008.1:0-9066 GCA_039935875.1 Casimicrobiaceae bacterium | reverse complement strand
GTCGCGCGCTGCGTGCGCAGCTTGTCGAGCGTCGCATCGATGTCGGCTGCGGCAAGCGCCGCCTGCGGACGCTCGATGGTGACGCCGGCGAGATCGCCAAGCTTGACCTCCGGAAACACCTCGAATGTCGCGCGGAACTCAAGTGCGTCCGGGTTGGCGCTGCCGGGGTCACGTGGCTTCGACTCGATGCGCGGGTAGCCCGCCACCTGCAGGTTCTGCTCGCGCACGGCGTCGTTGAAGCCGGCCTGCACGCGATCGGAGATCACTTCCGAACGCAACTGTTGCGCATATTGCTGGGCAACCATCTTCATCGGCACCTTACCCGGACGAAATCCTGGCAGCTTGACCGTTTTCGCCAGTCGCGACAGGCGCTTCTCGACTTCGCCCTCGATCTCGCGGATGGGTACGGCGACATCGACGCGGCGCTCGAGTTGCCCGATCGTTTCGACAGTGTTTTGCATGACGTTCCTTGCCTTCTGTATCCTGAAATTTGGTGCGAAAGGGGGGACTCGAACCCCCATGGGTTGCCCCGCCGGCTCCTAAGGCCGGTGCGTCTGCCGTTCCGCCACTTTCGCTTCGCGCCGGTCGCGGCGACGATGCGTCACCCGCCGCCGGCGACAAGGCCCGCGGTTTCGATGCTTGCGCTGGCACGCCACGCGGGGCCTGTAAGCGGGGTTCACGGCGATCCCGAGCCCCGCCCGCCGGTTGGCCGCCCAACCGTCGATTATAGCCGACGGGTGCCGGTTTCGACCAGATTAACCGGCTGCGCGCGGGAGGCTGCCCGGTGCGTGACAATGCCTGTCCGGCAGCTCCTTCGCAAAGATCGAACCCGCGTGTCTGTTGGTCACTACGAGAATTTCCCCGTCGCGTCGTTACTGGTGCCCGCGCGCTTGCGCGGCGCGGTGGTCGCCTTCTATCGGTTCGCGCGCGCCGCGGATGACCTCGCGGACGAAGGTGATGTGTCGCCGCCTGCACGCCTTGCGGCGCTGGCGGCGTTCGACGAGCGTTTGGCGGAGATCGCCGCCGGCGGGACGCCAGCCGAACCGCCGTTTGCCGACCTCGCGAGCGCGATTCGCCGCCATCGCCTGCCGCTTGCGCCGATGCACGACCTCGTGGCTGCATTTCGCCAGGACGTGACGACGCTGCGTTATCGCAGCGCCGCCGACCTTGACGACTACTGCGCGCGCTCGGCCAATCCGGTCGGCCGCACGCTGCTGTCGCTGTATGCCGCGCAGTCGCCCGCCAATGTGGCCGCCAGCGATGCGATCTGCACCGCGCTGCAGCTGACCAATTTCTGGCAGGACGTGGCGGTCGACTGGCGCAAGGGCCGCGTATACATCCCGCAGGAATACATGGACCGCTACGGCGTCGACGAGACTGCGATCGGCGAGGGCCGTGCCGACGCCCGATGGCGCGCGCTGATGCGGTTCCTGACCGATGACACGCGGGCGCGGTTCGCCCGCGGCCGGGCGCTGCCGCGCGCGCTGCCCTGGCGGCAAGGCCTGGAGCTCGCAGCGGTGATCGCCGGTGGCCGGCGCATCCTCGCACGCATCGACGCGGTACAGGGCGACGTGTTCCAACGCCGTCCTGCGCTGACCCGCCTCGACTGGCTGCGGATCGGCGCGCGCGCGCTGGTGCCGGCGACATGACGCCCGACGAATACTGCGAGCAGAAGGCGGCCCGGAGCGGCTCGTCGTTCTATTACAGCTTCCGCCTGCTGCCACCGCCGCGGCGGCGCGCGATCACCGCGTTGTACGCGTTCTGCCGCGAAGTCGACGACGTCGTCGACAATCACCACGACGGCGCGGTGGCGGCACTCAAGCTCGCCTGGTGGCACGCGGAGATCTCGCGCGTGTTTGCCGGCGGTGCGCAACATCCGGTGGCGCTCGCCCTCGTCCCGGTCGTCGTCGAGTTCGGATTGCCGCAGTCCGAGCTGCATGAAATCATCGATGGCATGCAGATGGACCTCGCGCACACGCGCTATCCCGACTTTCCCGCGCTGCTCGCGTATTGCCACGAGGTCGCCGGCGTGGTCGGCGTACTGTCCGCGCGCATCTTCGGCTACCAGAGCTCGCAAACGCCCGGCTACGCGCACGATCTCGGAATCGCGTTCCAGCTGACCAACATCGTGCGCGACGTCGGCGAGGACGCGCGCCGCGGCCGCATCTACCTGCCGCAGGACGAACTCGTTCGCTTTGGCGTCGCGCCCGCGGCGATCCTGCGCGGCGACGCCAGCGGCGGCTTTCGCGACCTGATGGCATTCGAGGTCGCGCGCGCGATCGAATGGTACGACCGCGCGCAGGCGCAACTCGCGGCCGTCGATCGCAAGCGGCAGCGCGCGGGCATCGCGATGGCGGCCATCTACCGTACGCTGCTCGACGAGATTGCGCGCGATGGCTATCGGGTGCTGGACCGGCGCATCGCGCTGACACCATTGCGCAAGCTGTGGATCGCATGGCGCGCGCGCTGAGCGCGGGTCGTCGCGCGACGGCGCGCAGGTGAGCGCGCCGCGCGTCGCGGTCATCGGCGGCGGCTGGGCAGGCTGCGCCGCAGCGGTCGCGCTGGCGGATGCCGGCTGTGCGGTGCATTTGTTCGAAGCGGCGCCGCAGCTCGGCGGACGTGCGCGACGCGTGATCCGCCATGGCTTGGCACTCGACAACGGGCAACACCTGCTGCTTGGCGCGTATCGCGAAACGCTGGCGTTGCTTGCGCAACTGCACGCGCAGCCACCGTTTTCGCGGCGGCCGCTCGCCATCGCCACGCTTGGCGCGCATGTGCGAGGCGCGCTCGCGCTCAACGCGTGGCCGCTGCCCGCGCCGTTCAACCTGCTGCTGGCAATCGCCTGCGCGCGCGGCCTGTCGCTGTCCGAGCGTGCGGCCGCGGTGCGCTGGTTCGCGCGCCTCAAGCGCGCGGGTTACCGTTGCGCTCCGCGGCAGACCGTGGCCGAGCTCACGTCCTCGCTACCGGACGCAGTCGCGCTGGGACTATTGCACCCACTGTGTTTGGCGGCGCTCAACACGCCGCCGGCGCAGGCGTCGGCGCAGGTCTTTGCCAACGTGTTGCGGGCGGCGTTCGGCGAGGGCGCTGACGGCGCCGACGTGCTGCACGTGCCAACCGACGTGGGCGCACTCGTCCCCGATGCGTCGTCGCAGTGGCTGCAGCAGCGTGGCCACAGGGTGCAGCTGCAGTGCGCTGCATGCATCGCCGATGTCGACCCGTCGCGCGTGACGATCGATGCGCACGCCGGCGCCACCGACTTCGACGCGGCGCTGGTCGCCGTCGCACCGCACCAGCTCGCACAGGCCTTCGCGCCGCCGCTGGTGCCGCGCGAGCGTGCGCTGGAAGCGGCGATCGGGCTCGTCGACGCGTTGTCGTGGGAGCCGATCACCACCGTTTACCTGGGCTATGCAACAGCGGCCGAATTGCCTGCCGCACTGGTGCGGCTCGACGACCGTCCGGGGCAATGGCTGTTCGCGCGCCCGGACATCGTCGCGAGCGCCCCCGCGCCTGCACCGCGGTTGGCCATGGTCGTCGCCGTCGTGGTGTCGGCCAACGGGCCGCACGGTCTGCTGGCTCACGCGGTGCTGGCCGCCAACATCGATGCCCAGCTGCGCGCCGCGCGCGCCGACTGGCCGCCGCGCGCGTGGTCGCAGGTGATCGAGGAGAAGCGCGCAACCTATGCGTGCACGCCGGTGGCGCGGCGGCCCGTCGCGGGCATGCTGCTGCCAAGAGTGGCGCTGGCGGGCGACTACACCGACGATCAGTTTCCGGCGACGCTCGAGGCCGCAGTGAGGAGCGGCAATCGCGCGGCGGCGGCGCTGATGGCGACGCTGGGCTGACGTCCTGCCGCCTCGGCATCGGACCTGGCGCCGTCGGCGCCGACTGCCACGCGATTCGGAAACGACCCTAGGTTTCCTGCGGCCACGTCCAGAATTCGCTCGGGTCGTCGAGCAGCGACCGCGCAATCACGCCACGATGCACCTCGGACGCGCCGTCGACCAGCCGTGCCTGGCGCGCGTAGCGGTAGATCCACTCGAGCGGCGTGTCGGTCGAGTAACCGCGCGCGCCGCACAACTGGATGCCGGTGTCCGCCGCGCGCTGCAGCGCATCGGCGACGACGATCTTCGCCATCGAGACTTCGCGGCGCGCGAATTCGCCGCGCTCGAGCGCCTCGGCCGCGCGCAGCGTCAGCAGGCGTCCGATGTCGATCTGCATCGCCGCGTCGGCAAGCATCGACTGCACGCTGTCGAGCGACGCCAGCTTGCGCCCGCCGTTCTCGCGCTGCTCGATGTAGGGTATCGCGATGTCGAGCGCGCGCCGGGCGAGGCCCAGCCAGCGCATGCAATGCGTCAAGCGCGCCGGGCCGAGCCGGATCTGCGTCAGCTTGAGGCCATCGCCGACGTTCATCAGCCGATCGCGGTCGGGAATGCGCATGTCCTCGAACGCGATCTCGCAGTGGCCACCGTGTTCCTCGGGGCCCATGATCGGAATGCGGCGCACGATGCGGAAGCCCGGCGTGTCGCGATCGAACAGGAACGCGGTGAGCCCCCGTCGCGGGTCGTCCGAAGTGCGCGCGATGACGATGAAGTACTGCGCAACGCCCGCGCCGGTGATGAACCACTTGCAGCCATTGACGACCCACTCATCGCCGACGCGTTCGGCGCGCGTGCGGATCATCGTCGGATCCGATCCGCCGCCCGGATGCGGCTCCGTCATCGCGAACGCGGAGCGCACGCGACCGTCGGCGATCGGTGCCAGCCAGCGCGCCTTCTGCGCGTCGTCGGCGACGCGCGCGAGCACGCGCATGTTGCCGTCGTCAGGCGCCGCCGAGTTGAACGCCACCGGCCCGTAGATCGAGCCCCCCATCGCCTCGTAGACCGGCACCAGCGCCGGCAGCGTGAGCCCCAGCCCCCCGAGCTCGCGCGGCAACTGCGGCGCCCACAATCCTTCGCGCTTGACTTCGACGCGCAGCGATTCGAGGACGTCGAGGCGCAGGCTGCCGTGCCCGTCGTCGTTGGCGTGCGCGGCTTCCAGCGGCACGATCCGCTCGCGCACGAAGGTTTCCACCCGCGCGCGGAGGCGACTCGTGGCCGTATCGATGGCGAAGGCGCCCATCACAGCCACGCCAGCGCGTGACCACCGTCGACACACAGCGTCGCCCCGGTGATGTAGCGACCCGCGTCGCTCGCCAGCAGCAACAACGCGCCGTCGAGGTCCGATGGCGTGCCGAAGCGCCGCATCGGCACTCGCCTGGCCATTGCGACGCCCGCTTCCGAGGTCAGGAATTCGCGACTGAGATCGGTCTCGATATACCCTGGTGCGAGCGCGTTCACGCGCACGCGCTGCGCCGACCACTCAAGCGCCAGCGCTTCGGTCAGCTTCAGCAACCCCGCCTTGGCGGCAATGTAGGCGGGTACCCGCTTGGCCACGCGCAGCGCCAGCACCGACGCGATGTTGACGATCGAGCCTCCGCTGTCCTGCTTCGCCATCGCCCGCGCAGCCGCGCGCGCGACGCGGAATGCACCGGACAGATTGGTGTCGATCACCGCGTCCCAGTCTTTGTCGCGTGTCTCACTCGCGGCGGCGGTGGACGCAATGCCCGCATTGTTGACGACGATGTCGAGGCTGCCGGCCGCAGCCACCGCTCGCTCGATGGCGCGATCGACGCTCGCGCCGTCGCGGACGTCGGCAGCCAACGCGGTAAATGGACATTGCCGTCCCGCCATCTCGCCGGCCAGCGTGGCGAGCGCCGCTTCGTCGCGCGCGAGCGCGACAACGTGCGCGCCATGCTTCGCCAGAATCTGCGCGAAATGGCGCCCCAGTCCGCGCGATGCGCCGGTCACCAGTGCCACGCGACCGCGCAGCAGCTTGGCGTCGAACATCGACGCGGTGCCGATCGCGCTAGTGTCCATCGATGAACCGCGGGTTGCTGACGCGAAGGCGCGCGCGCGTGGCGGCGACCAGTTGTGCGTGCAGCGCCTGCTGCGCGGCCACGTCGCTCGCAGCGCAAGTCTCCACACGCTGCCACAGCGTCTCCCCGACCGGCGCCGGCGGCGACGCGAATTCCCGTTGTGCAATCGCCATCGCGCTGGCGACCATGCGCAGCGCGTAATGGTGGCGTGCATCGGTCTCGGCCATCAGTGCGACCAGCGTTTCACGCGCGATGTCCAGCAATTCGATTGCATCGGGACGTTCAGCCAAAGGTGTCTCCGGTCATGTGCAGCAACTGCCACTCGAGCTCCGGCAGCATTCTGCCGGTCAGCGCGAGTTCGAGCGAGCGCTCTTTTGCGTGAACGAACCGCAGCGCTTGTTGCAGTGCAATCACGGCCCAGCGTAACTGACCCAGCACCTGCCAGAAATGCAAATCGCCCGGTGCATGCGCAGTTCGGGCCCGCTGGTTGTAGCCACGCAGCAGGTCGGCGATGTCGCCCACCCCTCCCGCCTCCAGGTCGGGTCGCGCAAAGCGCCAGCACGGCGCGTAGAACCAGCCGAGATCCTCGCATGGGTTGCCCCACCCGGCGAACTCCCAGTCGAGCGTGGCCGTGAGCCGGTCGCCATCGACCAGCAGGTTGCCCACCCGGTAGTCGCGATGCACCAGCACCGCCGTTTCTGCGCACGGCGCGCGCGCCGCGAGCCAGCGCAGCGTCCACAACAGGACCGGCCGCGAGTCGCCCGTATGCGCGTGCCATTGCGCGATGGAGTCTCGATAGGACGCGATCAGGTCGCGCGTCGGCAGCGGCGGTGGCGCGCCCAGCAGCGCGCGGAGCGACCCCACGGTGCGCATCCGATGCACGTTGGCGAGATTGCCACCAATCGCAGCCAACAGCTCCCTGCGCGGTGCAACCACCGCGCGCGTCAGGCGCCGGCCCGACGCTTCGCCATCGACGTAGGTCATCAGCATGAAGGCCGGCCACGAGGTGTCCGCGCAATGCAGTCCAAGCGGATGCGGAACGATGATTTCCGCTTCGAACGCGGCGACCAGCAGCGCGTACTCCTGCTCGCGCGGGCGGCTTGCGCCGACATTCGACGCCGAGTCGGCGCGCAATACCAGGCGGCGCAATGCCGACCATTGCCCGTCGCGGATATCGACATCGAGCACGAAGTTCTGCTGGATCGCACCGCCCGACAGGCGCCTGCAGTCGAGGATCCGCACGCTCGATGCGGCGAGCATCGACGCGAGCTTCTGCGCGAATGCCGAAGTGGCCCATGCCGCCGCGGCTGCATCGACTTGCACCGCGCCTACCCGTCGGTCAGTGCACGTGCGCGCTCGCGCAACACGAACTTCTGGATCTTGCCGGTCGAGGTCTTCGGCAGCGCACCGAAAACCACGCTTTTCGGCGCCTTGAAATGCGCGAGATGATCGCGGCACCATGCAACGATGGCTGCCACATCGACGTCATCCGCGCCGGGCCTCAGTGTGACGAATGCACATGGCGTTTCGCCCCAGCGCGCATCCGGCCTTGCCACCACTGCCGCTTCCACCACCTGCGGATGCTGGTACAGGCATTCCTCGACCTCCAGCGAGCTGATGTTCTCGCCGCCGGAAATGATGGTGTCCTTGGCGCGGTCCTTGATCTCGATGTAGTTGTCCGCATGCCACACGCCGAGATCGCCCGAGTGGTACCAGCCGTTGCGGAACGCCGCGTCGGTGGCCGCCGGATTCTTCAGGTAGCCCTTCATGATCGTATTGCCGCGCAGCATCACTTCGCCCATCGCAAGTCCGTCGCGCGGCAGGGGCGCATCGGACTGCGGGTCGCCGATCTGCGCGCCTTCGAGCGTCGGCAACGGCACGCCCTGGCGCGCCATAGCCGTCGCGCGCGCGGCGGCATCCAGCGCCGCCCATGCAAGCTGTGGCGCGCCGATTGTCGCTGGCCCATAGGATTCGGTGAGACCGTACATGTGCGTCACGCGAAAGCCCCCCCGCTCCATCGCGGCGATGATCGCCGACGGTGGCGCGGCTCCCCCGGTGATGACGTCGACCGGCTGCGCGAACGCGACCTTGTCCTCCGCGGACGCATGCACCAGCATGTTGAGCACGATGGGCGCACCGCACAGGTGTGTGACACCCAGGTCGTGGATTGCCTTGAACACCGCAGCGGGCTCGACCTTGCGCAGGCACACGTGCGTGCCGCCCGCCGCCGTCACCGCCCAGGTGAACGTCCAGCCGTTGCAGTGGAACATCGGTAGCGTCCACAGGTAAACGCTGTCCGGCGCCAGGCGAACCGTCAGCGCATTGCCGAGCGCATTCAGGTACGCGCCGCGATGGTGATAGACCACGCCCTTGGGATCGCCGGTCGTCCCCGATGTGTACAGCAGCGCGAGCGAATCCCATTCGTCCAGCGGCCCGGGCCATGCGTACGAAGGGTCGCCCGCCGCCAGCATGTCCTCGTAGTCCAGCGTGCCGATGCGCGGCGCAACCGGCCCCTGCGGATCGGCGATGTCGATGACGAGGATCTCGCGCCCGAGCTTCGCCAGCGCCGCGCGCGCGACACCGGCGAATTCTGCGTCGACCAGCAGGGCCTTGGCTTCACCGTGCTGCAGGCAGAACGCGATACCGCCCGAGTCGAGGCGGTAGTTGAGCGCGTTGAGCACGGCCCCGAGCGCAGGCACCGCGTAGTGCGCCTCGAGCATCGCCGGGATGTTGGGCGCGAGGATCGCGACGGTGTCGCCGCGACCGATGCCGTGTACGGCGAGCGCCGACGCGAAGCGGCGGCAGCGCGCCTCGAACTCGCGCCAGGTGTACGCAAGCGTCCCATGGCGAACGGCAACGCGCGACGGCCACGTCGTCGCACTGCGCACAAGAAACGACACAGGGGTCAGCGGCACGTAGTTGGCCGGATTCCGTGCAAGACCCTCCACGAACGGGTGCGTCGCCGGCAGCGGCGGGGCGGCGCTCATGTCGGCACTTCCTCGAGCCCCGCTGCACGCAGTTGCGGCGCCGCGTTCACCGGTTGTTCTGCCGCAGTGCGCGCTGTTGCTCGCGCGTCCATTCGCGCTCGCGCTCCGTGGCGCGCTTGTCGTGCTGCTTCTTGCCCTTGGCAAGGCCGATCTCGAGCTTGATGCGTC
>JBDTJK010000007.1:0-12546 GCA_039935875.1 Casimicrobiaceae bacterium | reverse complement strand
GCGCGAGCGAGACATCGCCCTTCTGCGCGGCCTCGGCCTTTTTCATCGAGCGCGCGAGGTTGAAGAATTCGCCCATGTAGCGGCGGATGTCGACGGGGTTGGCGAATACGAGCTCGATGCTGACTTTCAGCATTCGCTCGAGCTCGGCGGCCCACGCGCGCACGAACGGCTCGGCTGTCGCCACGCGCAACACGGAACCTTTCAGCTCCACTGGCAGGATGCGATAGCGCTCCGCATACGCGTTGGACATCGTCCCGGTTACCGCCTTCAGGTCGATCTTCAACGGGTCGATGTGCCAGTAGCGGACGCCCAGCTTGCCGGCCAGCCACTCGACCAGCCATTCGAGCGTCAGGTTGGGCCCGGGTGTCTTGATCGACTTCAGCTTTTGCGCGGCGATCAACTCCAGCGGGTGCTCGTACTGCCGCGTGCGGACACGCGCGAGCTTGTCGGCCTCGGCCGCCGGAATGTGCCCGTCGATCACCAGCAGCTTGAGAACATCCTCGATCCGCAGCCGCCGGTCGGAATCGGCGGGCGCACTCCGGGCGGGCGCGGCAGGTTTGACAGTGGATGCGGGAGTGGCCATGCAGCTACTATAAACCGGCGACCGGCCCATCACCATGCCGCCCGAGGGGCCCGCGCCGCCGCACGTCGACGGCGCAAGCGTCATCAGCGCGTGCCGTGCGCATTTCGCTAGCGGCGGATGCGCAGTCGCGCCATCCCTGCCGCAAGTGCGATCAGCAGAGACAGTGCCAACAGTTGCTGCCATCCGAGCATCGTCACGGCGATTGCCGGGACATCCGGCGCCGGAGGCGCGGCAGTGACGTCGGCTGGTGTCGTGCTCGAGTTGTTGCCCGGCACCGGATCGATTTCGTTGACAGTAGTCACGCTGGCGCCGTTGGTCAGCGGCAGCGTGCCTGCATACGGGTTCGATACGCGCGCACTGATGTTGAGCGTTGCGCTGGCGTTCAGCGCAAGCGTGCCGAGCGTGCAGGTCACCGTCGCGCCCGCGTGCGTGCAACCGGCACTGGCGCTGTCGAGCGAGATGCCCGGCGGAAGCACGTCCTGCACCGTCGCGCCCGTGCTTGTATTGGGCCCATGGTTGGTGATCGTCAGCACATAGGGAATCGTCGTGCCGGCAGCGATGCTGGCAGGGCCGCTCTTCACCAGCTCAAGGTCGGCCGTGCGCCGCGTCGTCGTCGATTCGATCGCGTGATTGTTCGTCGTCTGCGTCTCGGTTTCATCCACTGACACGTCGACCGTGTTGAATCCGGTGCCCGACACTCCGGAAACCACCGATTCCGCGCGCATGTCATACATCACCGTCACCGTCTGGCCGGCCTCGATCCCCGGGAACGCGCAGTCCAGCGTGCCGCTGATCGCGCCGGTCGACGGTTCAGTGCAGGTGCCGAATGCCGGGGGTGTCATCGCCAGGTTGCCCTGGTAGCTGAATGTCGCCGTCGGTGACTGCGACGGAAACGTATCGACCATGTGCAGGTGCGTGCCGAACGAAGGGCCCTGGTTGTTGATCGTGATCGTGTAGCGCGTGGTGCCGCCAAGCGCCACCGGATCGACGCTGTCGACCTTGTTGACAAGGATGTCGAGCAGCGGCGCAATCACCGGCGTCGAAACCTGGACTTCGTTGTTGGACGCCGTCGTGTCAAGCGTTGAAGTCGTTACCGTTGCGTCGTTGAGGACGTTACCACCCTGCGCGCTCGCCAGCGGGCGCAGCACGTACTTCGCTGTCTCCTGCGAGCCATTGGCGATCGAGGCCCACGTGCACGAGATCACGCCGCCCAGGTCGCCCGCCGCGGGTGTCGTGCAAACGCCGGTTCCGCTGACCGACAGCAGCGACAGGAACACCGCGTTGGCCGGCAGCGTGTCCTTGGCATTGACACTAAGTGCGGTCGACGGTCCGTTGTTCTTCGCCGACAGCGTGTACGTCAGCGGCGCGCCGCCATGCACCGGATTCGGACCCGCCGACTTTTGTACCTGCATGTCGGCCACTGCAGTGATCGTCGTCGCGGCGCTCGACGTATTGTCGGTGCGCACCGGGTCGCCGACTTCGGTCGAGTTGACCGTGGCCGTGTTGTTGCGGGTACCCGTCAGTGCGATCGACGGCTTGACGACAATCGTCACCACCGCGGAGTCGCTGACCGCGAGCGTGGGAATCGTGCAGTTGACCGTGATCGACGCCCCGCTGGCCGGTCCGGCCGGATTGCAGGTTCCGCTCGAAACACTCGCCGATACGAGACCATTGGTCGGGATCAGGCTCGCCAGCACGTCGGTCACGACGACATTGGTCGCAATGTCAGGTCCGGCATTGCCGACGGTGATCGTATAGGTCAGGTCCTCGCCCGCGTTGACGGCAACGCCAGGACCGACCTTCTGGATATTGAGGTTGGCCGAAGTCGTCGTCGATTTCACCGTGGCCGTGCCGCAGTCGTTGGCTGGGACGTCGTCCACGGGACCGGTGCCCGCCAGCGCGCCGCACGCCTGGTTGGTCAGGTCGCCCGTCGTGTTGGCATAGGCGGAAAATGTGATCGTGTTGAAATTCGTATTGGCGTTGAAGGTTGCAGTGAGTGTGCGGCTGCACGTGAAGCTGAACGGACCCACAGCAGGCAGCGTCAGCGCGTCGCAGGTCCAGTTGGTGCCTGCCGGCTGCGTCGTCACAGTGAAACCGGCCGGAAGGGTGTCGGTGATGGTGACCACCTGGCCTGCCACCATCGCCAGCGGGCCGTTGTTGCGCGGCGTGATCGTGAACACGAACGGCTGCGACGAGCCGGGCACTACTGTGGCCAGCGATACTGACTTCGTCACCCCCAGGTTGGCGGTGTTGCTGCCGGTGATGCTGATCGAACCTGTGTTGTTCGACGGCACCGGATCGGATTCGGGTGCGGCGATCGTCGCCGTATTGGCAATCGAACCGGTGCTGGTAACCGTCGCGACTATCGCAATGGTGGGCATGTCGGTGTAGTTCGCGCCGGTATACGGGCCCGGCATCGAGCAGGTCAGCGTCGTCGTCGGCAGGTCGTACGCGCACGTCCACGATCCCTGTGGCGTGGCCGACACGAACGTCAGGCCCGGGGGCAGCGTATCCGTGATCGTGATCGTATGATCTGCCAGCGTGCCCGGCTTCCCGCCGCCGTTCAGATGCGGAGTCAGCGTGTACGTGACGTTGCCGTTCTTGGCGACCGTGGTCGGCGATGCGGTCTTCTTGATCGAGATGTCGGAGGATCCGCCGCTGACGACGACATCTGCGATCGCGGTATTGTTGGCGAGGTTGCCATCGAGCAGCGACGATTCGACGTCGAATTCGGCGGAGATCGTGCCCGCGACATTGGCGGCCGCGTTGACCACCAGCACGGGATCGCTGTTGCCGGCGGGCAACGCGCCAGTGCGCGAACAGGCGATGGTGCCGCTGCATGCCGGATACGTGGATGGTCCCGTGCAGGTCCAGCCGCTGCCGCTCGGCTTGCTGGTGACGCACGCTCCCGCGGGGACATCGAACGTGATGGTGCGCGTCGCCCCCGCGTCGAGATCGTTGGGGCCGCCATTGCTTGCGGTCAGCTGGTACGTGTACGCGGCGCCCGCGGCGACCGCGGCGCCCGGACCCACGACCGCCAGCGCCATGTCGGCGGCGTCGCGAACCGTGGTGTCCTCGGGGATCGCCAGGTTGTTGGCCGTGTTCGGATCACTGTTCGCCGACGCCGCACTGAAAGTGCTGGTATAGACGCCGCTGGTCGGCAGCGTCACCTTGATCACGACGGTCGCGTTCGCCGTCGTCGGATTCGGTCCGGCGAGGTTCCCCAGTGTGCAGGTGACGGTCGGCGCGGCGTAGCCGCAGCTGCCCTGGGTCGGTATCGCGCTGATGAACGAGGCGCTCGCCGGCAGCGTGTCGGTCAATGTGACGCCAGTCGTCGCATCCGGACCATTGTTGTCCACGCGGACCGTGTAAGTGAAGACGCCGCCCGCCGGACCCGGATCTGGAGAATCGTCGATATTGATCACCAGGTCTGCAGTGGCCGCCAATGCCGGCGAAGCAGCCGCGACGACGCAGAGGATGGTGGCGATCCGCGCGGCACGCTTGATCAGGTTGGCAGCAGCTACGGCGAGGTTTGGCAATTTCATGGCAAAAGGGAACATTCGTCGTCGCCTTGCGGCGCGAGGCATCCAGAGGATCGGAAAGGTCGAATAGCGCGGTATTCCGGCGCGCTATTGCATTTGCGCGCATTTTTGCGGCCAAACGGAATACGGTTGCAATCACCGGCAACTCACAACTGCAGGCAATTCGCGTGCCGCGTCCAGGTTAGATGTTGTAAACGACCATCGCGAGCGCATTTCACGCCTACCGCGAAATCAGTACACGCCCGCAATGAAGGTCAGCCAGCGATCATCCGGGTGCAATGTCGCAGACCCCCGGGCCACCTATTTCGCGACCGCAGCCGGATCCGGGACCTGGAACACTTCGCGCAGGTAAGCGACGTAAGACGGGTCGTAGCCCATCGTCTTCGACGGTTCGTCGCTGATCTTGGCCACCGGCTGGCCATTGCAACGCGTCATCTTGATGACGATCTGCAACGCTTCGTAGCCAAGATCATTGGTCAGGTTGGTGCCGATTCCGAACGCGGTCTGCACGCGCCCGCGGAAATACTGGAACAGCGAGATCGCCAGCGGCACGTCAAGCGAATCGGAAAACACCATCGTCTTCGCCAGCGGGTCGATGCGCATCCGGCGGTAGTGTCCGATCAGCTTCTCGCCCCATTCGAACGGATCGCCGGAGTCGTGGCGCACGCCGTCGAACAACTTGCAGAAGAAGAGGTCGAAGTCGCGCAGGAATGCATCCATCCCGCACACGTCGGACAGCGCGATGCCCAGGTCCCCGCGGTATTCGCGCGCCCACATGTTGAAGGCGAACGTCTGCGAATCACGCAACCGCGGACCGACAGCCTGGCAAGCCTGCAGGTATTCGTGGGCCATCGTCCCCAGTGGCGTCAGGTCGTGCTGCATCGCGAACATCACGTTGCTGCTGCCGACCAGCCGCAGGCCGATGCCCTGCTTCAGCGACTGCAGCACCTCCCCCTGCCACACGCGGGAGAAACGCCTGCGCGTGCCGTAGTCGGCGATACGGAACGCCTGGTCATCGACGCCGCTGATCAGCGCCATCTTGGCGGCCAGTCGCGCGCGACCCGCCGCAACGTCGGGCTGCGGATGGCGGCTGCGGTTGTACACCTCGGACACGATCGCGAGTATCGGCACCTCGAACAGTATCGTGTGCAGCCACGGACCCTTGATCGTGATGTCGATCTCGCCAGGCGCATCGGTGCGCGGCGTCACGCCGACGAATCGCGCGTCGAGCCTGAAGATCTTCAGCAGGTCGACGAAGTCGCTCTTGAAGAAGCGCCAGCGCCGCATGTATTCGAGCTCTTCGCCGCTGAACCCGAGCGCACACAGTCCGCGGATCTCGTCCTCGATCTCGGCAACGAACGGCGTCAGGTCGATGTGCGGGTTGCGGCACTTGAATCGGTATTCGACCTGCGCCGCCGGAAAGTGGTGCAGCACGACCTGCATCATCGTGAACTTGTACAGGTCGGTGTCGAGCAGCGACTCGATGATCATCGTCGGGGTGTTCCGGTGCGCAACGCAAGGAAAGCGGCGATGTTACCGTGCGCTGGCCCCCGCCGGGACTCCCCGGCCAACAATCGCCGGGATTCCCTCGCACGACGCTCGCCGCTATGATGCGCGGCATGCTGGTCAATTGCGTTGCCTACGAAGACGGTCGCAAGCTCGACGACATCGCCGTCGAGGACATTTCCCGCTATTTGAGCCGGCCGGGCTGCTTCGTGTGGGTTGCGCTGTTCGAGCCCACCGAAGCCGAACTGGGCCTGATGGCCGAGGAATTCGGCCTGCACGAGCTCGCCGTGGAGGACGCGTGCAAGGGCAACCAGGCGCCCAAGCTCGAAGAGTACGGCGACACGCTGTTCTGCGTGATGCGCACTGTCGAGCGCGGACCGCCGCCCGACGAAGAGCTGCTCGAAGGACAGATGGCCGTGTTCGTCGGCAAGAACTACATCCTGTCCGTGCGCCAGAAGACCCAGCACGGATTCATCGCCGTGCGTGCGCGCACCGAGAACGAGCCTGAACTGCTGCGGCGCGGCTCCGGCTACGTGCTGTACGCGCTGATGGACGCCGTCGTCGACCGCTACTTCCCGGTGCTGGACGGACTCGAGACGAAGCTCGAGAACCTCGAAGTGGCGATGTTCAAGCGCACGCCCAGCCGCCAGAGCGTCGAGTCGTTCTACAGTCTCAAGCAGGACATGATGACACTGCGCCACGCCGTCGGGCCGCTGGCCGAAGTGGCGAGCAAGCTGTACGGCGGCCGCGTTCCACTGCCCTGTATGGGCCTGCAGGAATATTTCCGCGACGTGTTCGACCACCTGATGCGGCTCAATGCCGAAATCGAGAGCATGCGTGAAATGCTGCAGACGGCCATCTCGGTGTCGCTGACGCTGATCAGCATCACCGAAAGCGAGGTCACCAAGAAGCTCGCTGCATGGGGCGCGCTGATCACGGTGCCGACGCTGGTCGCCGGCATCTACGGCATGAACTTCCACAACATTCCCGAGCTCGACTGGTTGTTCGGGTACCCGTATGCAATCGCGATGATGACGGTGATCGACGTCGTGCTCTGGCTGCGTTTCCGCAAGGCGGGCTGGGTATGACCGCGAGCCTAGGGCCTCTTGTCGGCGGGTGACGCGACCGGCGGCGAATCGTCGCTGACAACCATCGGGATCACGCGCTTGCCGCCGGGCGCGAGCAGCGGCCAGTCGGGCTGCAGCGTCACGTGGTCGATCGCATAGCGTTCGCGCAGCATGCGCTGCGCTGCGCCCAGCGTGCGCGGCCACTCGATGCCCACGCCGATCGCGACATGCGCGGACAGCGCGACATCGTCGCTGCCCATCTGCCACACGTGCAGGTCGTGCACATTGGTCACGCCCGGGAGGCGCGACAACGCGTTGCCGATCTCCGTGTAATCGAGGTGTGGCGGCACGCCCTCCATCAACACGGCGGAACTCTGCCGCAGCAGCCGCCACGTCGAGCGCAGGATCAGCAGCGATATCACGATCGACAACAGCGGATCGATCGGCAGCCATCCGCTCAACGCGATCACCGCTCCGGCGACGATCGCCGCCAACGACCCCAGTATGTCGCCCATCACGTGCAGCAGCGCCGCACGCGCATTCAGCGAGTCTTGCTGCCGCGACAGCACCCAGGCAGCAAGCAGATTGACCGCGAGGCCACCGCTTGCGATGACCAGCACCAGCGAGCCTGCCACCGGCGAAGGATGGGCGAGTCGTTGCACCGCCTCGAACAGGATCGCGCCGACGATCAGCAGCATCAGCAACGCGTTGACGAACGCGGCCAGCACCTCGGCACGCGCGTATCCATATGACGCGCGCGCCGAAGGGGGACGCTGCGCGACCTTCTGCGCGAACATGGCGACGGCGAGCGCCGCGGCGTCGGTGATCATGTGGCCGGCATCGGACAGCAGCGCAAGCGAGCCCGACACGTAGCCGCCCACGCCTTCGACCAGTGCGAACGCCGCGGTGATTGCGAATGCGATAGCCAGCGCACGCAGCGGCGCTCCCGCACGCGCGTGGTCGTGCCCGGCGTGATCGTGCCCGGCGTAGTCGTGCCAGGAGCGGTCGTGTCCGGCGCGGCCATCGCCCGCTGCGCCATCGGCAGCTTGCGACGCGGCGCCGGTGTGCGCGCGATCATCGTGTGCGGAATGCTGGTGCGCGTCGGCCATGCCGCGATTGTCGCGCAATGCGGTGGTCGCCGTACGCTTCATTTGCTTGAACAGTTGCGCATGCCCGCGCGCAGCCTGCACCTTCCCGGAACGCGACCTGGTTGCCAGCGCGGCGAGGCCGCCCGCTGTCGCGCTACGCGGTCGCGCCAGGCCATATCGGTAAAATGGGTGCGTGGACACACTCGAACTCGCGCGACGCGTCGATGCGCTGCTACCCCAGGCGCATTGCCAGCGCTGCGGCTATGCCGATTGCCGCGCGTATGCAGATGCGGTCGCCGTGGGCAGCACTGGCATCGACCGTTGCTCACCCGGTGGCCAATCCACGCTGGTCGCGCTCGCTGTGCTGACCCGACGGCCAGTGAAACCGCTCGACCCTTCGTGCGGAGAGCCATGGCCGGCGCGAGTCGCGCGCATAGACGAGACTCGCTGCATCGGCTGCACGCTGTGCATCGCTGCGTGCCCCGTCGACGCGATCATCGGCGCGGCGAAGCGCATGCATTCGGTGCTGCCGTCGTTGTGTTCCGGTTGCGCGCTGTGCGTCGTGCCCTGTCCCGTCGATTGCATCGACCTCGAGGTCGCAGTCGACTGGACCCAGGTGGACGCAGCGGCCGCGCGCAACCGCCACGACGCCCGCCTGCGCCGTCTCGCGACACGCGGCGGCGTTGGCCGGCCCACTTCTCGCGCCGCAGCCGCAGTCGAGCGGCGCCGCGCCAGCGTGGCGTCCGCGCTGGAACGCGCCCGCGCGCGGCGGTCAGCGAACCGATGAGCGAACCGGCGGGATTGCAGCGATGAACGCAAACAAGCGTCGCGAAATTTTCGAGCGCCTGCGCAAGGCGAATCCGCACCCGACCACCGAACTCGTGTACGGGACGCCGTTCGAGCTGCTGGTCGCCGTGGTGCTGTCGGCGCAGGCGACCGACAAGAGCGTCAATGCTGCGACGCGCAAGCTCTACCCCGTGGCGCGTACGCCCGAGGCGATCGTGGCGCTCGGCGTTGCCGGCGTGGCGCCGTACATCAATGCGATCGGCCTGTGGCGTAACAAGGCGAAGAACGTCGTCGCGCTTTCCGCGCTGCTGATCGCCGACCACGCAGGCGAAGTGCCGCGCACTCGCGAGGCGCTCGAGGCGTTGCCCGGCGTGGGCCGCAAGACGGCGAATGTCGTGCTCAACACCGCGTTCGGCGAACCGACGATCGCGGTCGACACGCATATCTTCCGGGTGTGCAACCGCACCGGCATCGCGCCGGGCGATAACGTCGTCGACGTGGAAATGCGCCTCGAGAAATTCGTGCCTGACGAGTTCAAGCAGGATTGCCATCACTGGCTGATCCTGCACGGACGCTACACCTGCACGGCACGCGCGCCGAAGTGCGCGCAGTGCATGATCGTCGACCTGTGCGAATACCGGCACAAGAACCTGCCGCCGCCTGCGCGCGCCATCGTCGACGCCGGTGCGCTCGGTGCGCCAACGAAGGCGCGCAGGCCGCGCGCGGCGCCTCGTCGCCGCGCGGCCAAACGCTGATGTACGCGCCGACGCGCGACGAAGCGCGGCAGTTCCTGATCGACGCGTGGGCAAAGTACCGCGCGTCGCAGCCGCTGTCGGTGCTCGAGCAGATCGCCGTGACCGCGATCAGCGCACACCCGGAATACCACGCGGTGCTCGAAGCACCGCAGCGGCACCGCGAACGCGACTACACGCCCGACGCCGGGGAGGTGAATCCCTTCCTGCACCTGCAGATGCACATCGCGGTTGCGGAACAGCTGTCGATCGACCAGCCGCGCGGCATCCGCGCGCACTTCGCACGCCTTCGCGAAGCGCGCGGCGACGAGCATGCGGCGTTGCACGCGATCGTCGACTGCCTGGCGGAAACACTGTGGCAGGCGCAGCGCCACCAGACGGGCCCCGATGAAACTGTCTATCTCGGTTGCCTCGAGCGCATGCGCTGAGCGGCGCGTGCCGCGTGCGACGCCAAAAAAAGCGCCCCGCAGGACGCTCTTGCCGGCGTTGCTGGCGGTTTCAGAACTTGTCGCGCACGGCGGCCGGCTGTTCCGCGTAATAGGCGGCCAGATTGTCCATGTCCGCAGTCGACAGCGTGGCAGCGAAGCCCGCCATGATCGGGTTCTTGCGCGCCCCGGACTTGTAGTCGCGCAGCGCCTTCGCCAGGTAGTCCGGATGCTGGCCCGCAAGCCTCGGGAAATCGGGAGAGGTACTGTTGCCGTCCAGGCCATGGCATGCCTGGCACACCTGCGCTGCGATCTTCTTCGCCGCAACGGTATCGGCCGCCAATACCGGGGCGCTGGCAAGCGCCGCCATCGCGGCCGCGATGACAATCGGACGATTCATCATTTGCCCGCCGCCGTCAACGGCGCCTGTGCGTAATAGGCGGCGAGGTCGGCCATGTCCTGGTCGCTTAACGAAGCCGCGATGCTGCGCATCGACGGATGATTGCGCTCGCCGCTCTTGTATTCCTGCAACGCCTTGACAATATATTCGGGGTGCTGGCCGCCAAGTCGCGGCACGGAGTACACCTCGGGGAACGCGGTGCGGAAGTCCGGAATGCCGTGGCAGCCTTCGCACAGGCGCCGCTTTTCCTTGCCGCGCTGGGCATCGCCTGACTGCAGCGCCGCGGTCTGCGCGGCAGCGATAGTGGCCGCGCAGCAGAGGACCGCGGCCAACGTCAATTGTTTGATCATTCGGTGGAGAGCGGCAGGTGTCTATCGGATCGGTGAGTCGGAGATGGGGCGCGATGTGACGTCGACGTGACGTTTCCAACGCTGTCATCAAAGCGCGCAGCGCGCGAAAAACCCTCGAATTCTATGCGGTTGGCATCGGCAACGTCAAATGGGTGCAACGCTGTCAGCGCTCGAGGTACTGAATTTTTGCGCCCACATCCTTCCAGTCGTCGGCGTCGGCGGGTGCGGGCTTGCGCTCGATGATCGGCTTCCACAGTTTCGCGAGTTCCGCGTTGATCGCCGTGAACTTGGTCTGCTCCGGCGGCACGTCGTCCTCGGCGAAAATCGCTTCCACCGGGCATTCGGCGACGCACAGCGTGCAATCGATGCACTCGTCGGGATCGATCACCAGGAAATTCGGACCTTCGCGGAAACAGTCGACCGGACAAACATCTACGCAATCGGTATATTTGCAGCGGATGCAACTCTCGGTCACTACGTAGGTCATGGCGGCGAAAACGTGATGAATCGCAAAGACTTGAATTTTAGCAGATTCCCCCCAGCTTCCGGGGGCATGGACGCGCGCAGGCTTGCACCGATGCCTCCAGTTACGCTACCGTAGCTCGTGGCCAGCGTTCGCGGCTGGCCTTTCGAACAACCTTTCGGGCAGGCCCCTCCTGTCCTTCCGGGACCCACACACGATGAACGCAACAACGAGTCAAGCCACCATCAAGCACGTTTCCGATTCGACGTTCGACGCGGACGTCATCAATGCGGGCACGCCCGTGCTGGTCGACTTCTGGGCTGAATGGTGCGGTCCGTGCAAGATGTTCGCGCCGATCCTCGACGAGATCGCCAGGGAATACGACGGCAAGATCACGATTGCGAAGATGGACATCGATGCGAATCCCGCCACCCCCGTCAAGTACGGCATTCGCGGCATTCCAACCGTGATCCTGTACAAGGGCGGGCAGGCGCAGGCGCAGAAGGTTGGCGCATTGTCCAAGTCCCAGCTCACCGCATTTCTTGACAGCCACCTCTAAGGCGGTTAGCCTTCCTTCCCAATGAGCGCTGCGCCGGGCCGATTTGCAGCCTGGCACAGCGGTTCAAGGGCCCTGCCGCTCCCCGTCTTGCGGCGCCCGTTTCCCCGAATCCATTTAATTACGCCGCGGCCCTGCTAGCCGCCCTCCGCCATTTTCGCGCATGCACTTTCGCGCGCCATCCGCACCATGCATCTTTCCGAACTCAAAGCCAAACACGTTTCCGAACTGCTGGATATCGCCAACTCGATGGAAATCGAGGGCGCGAATCGCATGCGCAAGCACGACCTGATCTTTTCGCTGCTGAAGAGCCAGGCGAAGAAGGGCGAGAACATCTTCGGCGAAGGCGTGCTGGAAGTGTTGCCGGACGGCTTCGGCTTCCTGCGTGCGCCGGACACCTCGTACCTCGCCGGCACCGACGACATCTACATATCGCCGTCGCAGATCCGCCGCTTCAACCTGCACACCGGCGACACGATCGAAGGCGAGATCCGCACGCCGAAGGAAGGCGAGCGCTATTTCGCCTTGGTGAAGGTCGACCGCGTCAACGGCGAGCCGCCGGAAGCTGCCAAGAACAAGATCCTGTTCGAGAATCTGACGCCGCTGTTTCCGGACGAGCCGCTGATTCTCGAGCGTGACATCAAGGCCGAAGAGAACATCACCGGCCGCGTGATCGACATCATCGCCCCGATCGGCAAAGGCCAGCGCGGATTGCTGGTGTCGAGCCCGAAATCCGGCAAGACCGTGATGCTGCAGCACATCGCGCATTCGATCGCCGCCAACCACCCCGAATGCATGCTGATCGTGCTGCTGATCGACGAGCGTCCGGAAGAAGTGACCGAAATGCAGCGCACCGTGCGCGGCGAGGTTGTCGCGTCGACATTCGACGAACCGGCGACGCGCCACGTGCAGGTGGCCGAAATGGTCATCGAAAAGGCCAAGCGCCTGGTCGAGCACAAGAAGGACGTGGTGATCCTGCTCGACTCGATCACGCGGCTCGCGCGCGCCTACAACACCGTGGTGCCGGC
>JBDTJK010000006.1:0-3693 GCA_039935875.1 Casimicrobiaceae bacterium | reverse complement strand
CGCTGGTCCCCGTCGCGCCGCATGCGCTGACCTACCGCCCGGTGGCGGTGGCCGATACATCGGTGATCACGATCACGATCCAGCGCGGACAGGACGCCGCCGTCAATTGCGACGGCCAGACCTACTTTCCACTTGCCGAAGGCGACAGCGTGACCATCAGGCGCGCGCCGCTGACCGCGCGATTCCTGCATCCGCAGGGACACGATTATTTCGCGATGCTGCGCCAGAAGCTGCACTGGAGCGAAACACCGGAGCGGCTGTCGGATCGCATGCCGCGCGATCCGGCCGCGCGCGACTGATCGCGAGTGCAGGGCGATGCTGCTCGCGCTGTCGATCCGCAATTTCGTCGTCGTCGAAACACTCGACGTCGAGTTTCCCGCCGGCTTTTGCGTGCTCACCGGCGAGACGGGTGCCGGCAAGTCGATCCTCGTCGACGCGCTGGGCCTGCTGCTCGGCGACCGTTTCGAGCTGCGCCAGTTGCGTGCCGGTGCCGAGCGCGCGGAACTCTCCGCGGTGTTCGACGCCAGCAATATGGCCAGCGTCGACGCGTGGCTCGCCGCGCACGACCTTGCCGGCGAACCCGGCGAAGTACTGCTGCGGCGCGTACTCGATGCACAGGGACGCTCGCGGGCGTGGGTCAACGGACGCCCGGCGACCCTTGCGCAACTGGGCGCGCTCGGTGAAATGCTGGTCGACCTGCACGGCCAGCACGCGCACCAGGCGCTGGCGCGCGCGCCAATGCAACGCGCGTTGCTCGACGCGTTCGGCGGCTTCGCCACGCTCGCGCGCGAGTCCGCGGAGTCCTTTCGCGGATGGCGCTCCGCGCAGGCTGCACGCGACGCCGCACGCAACGACGCGGTCGTGCGCGTGCGCGAACGCGACGAACTCGAATTGCGCCGGCAGGAGCTCGCCACGCTTGCGCCACTCGACGCCGAATGGGCTGCGCTGGGCAGCGCCCAATCGCGTCTCGCCAACGCGGCCGCGCTGATCGATGCGGCCACCGCAGCGCAGGCGGCGATCGACGGCGACGACGCGATGCTCGCGCAACTGCATGCGTTGACCCAGCAATTGACGCAGGCATCGGCGCACGATGCGGCGCTGTCCGATGTGGCCGCTGCGCTCGAATCGGCCGGCATCCAGCTCGACGATGTCGCGCATGCGCTGCGCGACTACCTGCGCAGAATCGATGTAGATCCCGCCGAGCTCGCGCGCGTCGAGGAACGACTCTCCGCGCTGCACGAGGCTGCACGGCGCTTTCGGGTGCGCCCCGACGAATTGCCTGCGCTGCTGGCCGCCACCGTGCAGCGGCTCGCCGAGCTTGCGCATGCGGGCGACGTCGTCGCACTGGAAGCGCGCGTCGCGGCGGCGCACGACCAGTGGCGCGAGCTCGCGCAGACGCTGTCTCGCAAACGCCGGCTGGCCGCCACCGAACTCGCCAATCGCGTCACTGCGGCCATGCAGGAACTCGCGATGCCGGGCGGACGGCTCGACGTGCGCCTGGTCGAGCTCGCCGAGCCAGCGAGTCACGGCTTCGAGAACGTGGAGTTCGACGTCGCCGCGCATCCTGCACAGGTACTCTCGCCGCTGGCGAAAGTGGCATCCGGTGGCGAGCTTTCGCGCATCGCGCTCGCGATCCAGGTCGCCACCAGCGAGGTCGGCGATGTGCCCACGCTGGTGTTCGATGAAGTCGACACCGGCATCGGCGGCGCGGTGGCTGCCACGGTCGGCCGCCTGTTGCAGGCGCTGGGCACGACGCGGCAGGTGTTGTGCGTGACCCATTTGCCGCAGGTGGCCGCCCACGCAGACCACCATTTCCTGGTGCAGAAGGTGATGCGCAAGACGGGCGGCAAACGCGTGCCCGGCGACGGCGCGACAGCGGTCAGCAGCGAACTGGCGCGGCTGGCGATCGATGCGCGGATGGAGGAACTGGCGCGAATGCTCGGTGGCGCGGAGATCACCGCGACGACGCGCGCGCATGCGCAGGAATTGTTCGAGCAGCACCGCCGTGCTGCGACAGGGGCCGGCGGTCGCACGCCGCCGCGCCGGCGCACTGCCGGCGGAGCGCGCTAGCGGTTCTTCTGCAGCGCGACGGTCGTCACGCGTGCCGGCTTGCCGGCGCGCTTGGCTGCGCGCTTGTGTTGCGCGGCGACCTTCGCGACCGGCATCGTGCCGCCGGTCTCGAGCCAATACTTGACGCGGTTGGCGTCGGCAATGCGCGTGTACGAGCCCACCGAATCGAGCAGCACGATGACCACCGGCTTGCTCGCGATTTCAGCGAGCATCACCAGGCAGCGCCCGGCCTCGTTGATGAAGCCTGTCTTCTGCAGCGTGATGTCCCATTTGCCCGCACGTACCAGTCGATTGGAGTTGTTGAAGCCTTCGACGCGCCCGGTGGGCAATTCGACCGTGTGCGATGGCGTCGTCGTGAACTCGCGAATCATCGGATACGTGGCTGCGGCACCCACCATTTTGGCGAGCTCGTTGGCGGTGGAGACGTTCTGCGGCGACAGGCCGGTCGAATCGTTGAAGTGCGTATGCGGCATCCCCAGCGTCTGCGCTTTCGCGTTCATCGCCGCGACGAACGCGACCGTGCCGCCCGGGTAGCTACGCGCAAGCGCGGATGCCGCGCGATTCTCGGACGACATCAGCGCGAGCCGCAACAGCTCGCGGCGCGACAACTCAGTGCCCATGCGCAACCGCGAACGGCTGCCTTTCAGGTAATCGAAGTCGTCGGTGTCGATGGTGATGGTCGCATCGAGGTCCGGCTGCGAATCGAGGACCACCATCGCGGTCATCAATTTGGTGATCGACGCGATCGGCGTGATGTCGTTCGCCGATTTCGCATAAACCGTCTGGTGGCTGGCCGGGTCGATGACCAGCGCGCTGGCCGAGCCGAGCTTCAGCTTGGCGGGATCGAGAACGCTCGGCGCACCGAAAGCGGGGAGTACGAAGGCAGCAGCAAGCGCTGCAAAAACAAGGGGTCTGAGCAATTTCATCATCCGCAACATGAATCAGGGCCTGCTGGCCTTATAGCACAGGCGAGGCATGGCGGCACGCGAGGTTGTCAGATCAACAACTTAGAGTGTTGCGCCGATGCTACATTCGCGCCCCGCTACCGCCGGTTGACGGCCACGCGGCGCCACTTCCGCCAAGCGGCACAAACCCAAGGGCCGTGAACGTGTCAACCGGAAACGGACAGTGAAGCTGCCTCGTCTTCGGTGGCCGTCGCCTCCGACTCCTGCAGCCGCCACATCCGCGCATAGGCGCCATTGGCGGCAAGCAACGCAACATGCGTGCCGCGCTCGACGATGCGCCCGGCCTCCAGCACCAGGATCTGGTTGGCATCGATGATTGTCGACAGGCGGTGCGCAATGGTCAGCGTGGTGCGCTCGCGCGAGATTTCGGCGAGCTCTGCCTGGATCAGCTTTTCCGATTTCGAATCGAGCGCGGACGTGGCTTCATCGAACACCAGCACCGCCGGTTGCTTGAGGATCGCGCGCGCGATCGCAACCCGCTGCTTCTCGCCGCCCGACAGTTTCAGCCCACGTTCGCCGACCGGCGTCGCGTAGCCGTCGGGCAACGTGACGATGAAGTCGTGTATCTGCGCGAGCCGCGCGGCGGCGACGATGTCCGCGTGCGACGCCCCGGGACGTCCGTAGGCGATGTTGTATTCGATCGAATCGTTGAACAGCA
>JBDTJK010000005.1:0-6350 GCA_039935875.1 Casimicrobiaceae bacterium | reverse complement strand
ACTGGTTCCAGCGATAGTAGTCAGGGTCGCAGGTGGCGAACTCGCGCGACCAGTCGATCGCGAAGCCCATCGCGATCAACTGCTGCTTCATGTACGCGATGTTGTCGCGCGTCCATTTCGCCGGTGCTTCGCGGCTCTTCATCGCGGCGTTCTCCGCCGGCAGGCCGAACGCATCCCATCCCATTGGCATCAGCACGTTGTAGCCGCGCATTCTCAGGTGGCGGTACATAACGTCGTTGATCGTGTAGTTGCGCACATGCCCCATGTGCAGCTTGCCCGACGGATAGGGCAGCATCGACACGCAGTAGTATTTGCGGGCGCCGGGTGTTTCGTGGGCGCGATAGACATCCTTCTCTGACCAGGCGTCATGCGCGGTTTTTTCGATGTCGCGGGGCGAAAACGGCGTCATGGCGGGCGTCCGCGGGCAAAATGTCGCGGCGGTCGGAGCGTGTGGGAAGCTGTCGATTATACCGAGCGCCCGATGGCCTCGGGCCGCGCGTCGTGTCGCGTTATGTCAGCCACCCATCGGCGCGTACAGCGCCGAGACTCCGAGGATCGCGAACACCGCGGCTGCGGCGATGCGAATCCACTTGAACGGAAGCTTGCGCGCCACCGCGCCGGCGAACAGCACCGTGGGCACGTCCACCAGCAGCATGCCGACGGTGGTACCGGCGACCACCGGCAGCAACGTGCCAAAGCGCGATGCGAGGATCGCTGTCGCGATCTGGGTCTTGTCGCCCATTTCGGCAAGGAAGAACGCGACTGTCGTGACCCAGAACACGCCGTGCGTCGACGTTGGCGGCGCCTCGCTCGCGTCCAGCACATCGGGCTTCAGTGCCCATGCTGCGACCGCGAGGAACGACAATGCGACAATCCAGCGCAGCGCTTGTTCCGGGACGACAGTGCGCACCCACGTGCCGATGGCGCCTGCGAGCGTGTGGTTGACGAGCGTCGCCGCCAGGATGCCGGCGATCACCGGCAATGGCTTGCGGAACCGGGCGGCCAGCAGCATCGACAAGAGCTGCGTCTTGTCGCCAAGTTCGCCCAACGCGACGACACCGGCGCTGATCAGGAACGATTCCAACCGGGACCTGACTAAAGGGGCCTTCGCCGTGGTGGACGGGGACGGCATGCAATTCAATGGCGCTATTATAGGTTCGCTCGGTGGCGCGCCTTTTGCGCGTGCTCGCAGACCCCGGATCCAGTGACGTGAAACCGATGATCGCCCGTGCTGCCCTCGCGCTCGCCGCCACGCTGCTGGCTGGCGCGGTTGTGCATGCCGCGCCGGTGCGCACAGGTCATGTCGAGGCCGAGCTGATCGCGCAGAAGACCGCATTCGTCGCGGGCGCGGACAATGTCGTCGCATTGCGCCTGACGCTCGACAAGGGCTGGCATACGTATTGGCGCAATCCCGGCGATTCGGGCCTGCCGACGACGCTCGAATGGAAGCTGCCGGCGGGTGTCGAGGCGGGACCGATCGAATGGCTGCCGCCGCAGGTGCTTCCCGCCGGGCCGCTGACCAACTATGGCTACGAGAATGTCGCGCTGCATCCGGTGACGTTGCGCACAACGGCCACATTCGCGGGCGCATCGAGTGTCACGCTCGCGGCGCGCGCCGACTGGCTGGTATGCCGCGAAACCTGCATTCCCGAGGGTGCCGACCTGACGCTGTCGCTGCCGGTTGCGCATGACGCCGGCGGGCTCGATCCGCGCAACGGCGCGCTGCTCACGGCAGCGCTGGCGAAACGGCCCGCGTCGCTGGATCGCACCGGCTGGAGCGCGACGGCAGCAGGCGAAGGTCCGCACGTCGTCCTCGCGCTGACGCCGCCGGCCGGCGCCACCAATCCCGGCGCATTGCGGTTCTTTCCCGACGACGACGGACGCATCGAGCCTTCGGGTGCGCAAACGCTGGCTCGCAGCGGCGAGCGCTATCTGCTGACGCTGCCGGTTGCCTACCAGCTCGACAAGGGCTTTGTCCGCGTCAAGGGTCTGCTGACCGCTGCCGGTGCCGGTTTCGCAGGCGCACAGGCGGCGACGCTCGACGTGCCGCTCGCCGGCGCCGTGGTGGCGGGCGCGAAGCCGCCGCTCGACGGGCAACCCGCCCCGCGCCTCGACCTCGCACCCGCCACCGGCGGCATGACACTCGTGCTGGCAGCGCTGTTCGCGTTCGTCGGCGGCATGATCCTCAACCTGATGCCCTGCGTTTTTCCGGTTCTGTCGCTCAAGGTGCTCGGCTTCGCGCAGCGCCAGGACGACCGCGCCACGCTGCGCCGCGAAGCGTATGCGTTTGCCGCGGGTGTCATCGTCACCTTCGTGCTGCTGGCGGCACTGTTGCTCGCATTGCGCGGTGCGGGAGCGCAACTCGGGTGGGGTTTCCAGTTGCAATCGCCGCTGGTGGTCTGCGCGCTGGCGACATTGTTCTTCGTGCTCGGGCTCAACCTCGCCGGCATGTTCGAATTCGGCCAGGTCCTGCCTCCGGCGATGCGTGGATGGACCAGCGAGAACCGCACGCTCGATGCGTTCGGCTCGGGCGTGCTCGCCGTGGTCATTGCATCGCCGTGCACGGCGCCGTTCATGGGCGCAGCGCTGGGTTTCGCGCTGTCGCAGTCGGCGGCGGCAACGCTGGCGATCTTCGTGATGCTGGGTGCCGGCATGGCGCTGCCTTATGTGCTTCTGGCGCTGCTTCCGGCATGGCGCCAGCGGCTTCCGCGTCCGGGTGCGTGGATGCTGCGCTTCAAGCAGTTGCTTGCATTTCCAATGTTCGCCACGGTCATTTGGCTTGCGTGGGTGCTCGGCGTGCAGGTCGACAACGACGCCGTGCTGCGCCTGTTGTTGTTGCTGCTCGCCGTTGCGTTCGTGCTGTGGGCGCTGCACGCGCGGCGGATGGGCGGCTCACGCGCGTTCGTGGCGGCGGCATTGGTGGCATTCGCTGCCGCCGTTGCGCTAGCGGAACCGCTGGCGACGCTCGATGTGCGTGCCGGCGGCGCGGCCGCTGCGAACGCTGAGGATGGTTGGCAGCCCTACGTCGCCACCGAGGTCGCACGACTCTCCGCTGCGGGGCGTCCGGTTTTCGTCGATTTCACTGCCGCGTGGTGCGTGACCTGCCAGCTGAACAAGCGCACGACGTTGCAGCGAACGGCGGTGCAGGACGCGTTCGCGCGCGCCAATGTGGCGCTGCTGCGTGCCGACTGGACGCGGCGCGACCCGCAGATCACCGCCGCGCTGGCGGCACTCGGCCGCAACGGAGTGCCGGTCTACGTGCTTTACCGACCCGGCAAGCAACCCAGGCTGCTTCCCGAGATTCTCACGCAACAGGCGGTCTTCGACGCGCTGGCGACGCTGTAGCTGGCGCACGTCCATTCGTGCAGGGGCACTATGCGGCACGCTCGATGCAGGGGCTGCAGCAGGCGTGGGGCGCGCACGACGTCGTGTGGCTGACGATCAACTCCACCAGCGAGCGGCATGGCGAATACAAGACGCCGGCGGCGATGCAGGGCTGGATCACGGCGCAGCGCGCGTCGCCCAGGGCGATGCTGGTCGATGGCAACAGCGCCGTCGGCCGCACTTACGCGGCCAAGACGGCGCCGCAGGTGTTCGTCATCGATCCGTCGGGCAAGGTCATCTACGACGGCGCGATCGATGATCATCGTTCGGCGCGCGCCACGGCGCACAGCGCCACCGATAATTTCGTGCAGGCGCCATTGACCGACGCCACCACCGGCAGGCCGGTGCGCGTCGCCAGCACGACGCCGTACGGGTGTTCGGTCAAGTACTGACGCGCGCGCTGCCGGCGTCACGCGCAGCTACTACTGCGCGGCGTCCCACCAGCCGCCGCCGAGCGCATCGAGCAACGCCGCCGTGTCGGCGAAGCGCGCCGCCGCGGCTACGTCGCGCGCCAGCTCCGCATCGAGCCGCGTGCGTTCGGCATCCAGCAGCGCAAGCTGGCTCACGCCGCCCAGCGTGTAGCGCTGCCGCGTGATGTCCCACACGCGGTGCGCAGCAGCTGCTTCCTCGCTGCGCTGCGCGAGCACCGCTGCATCGGCTTGCAGCGTGCGCAATGTATCGGCGACGTCCTGCAGCGCGTGCAGCACGCTGTCGTGATACAGGGCTTTCGCGGCGTCAAACGCGGCCACCGAAGCGCGCCGGCGCGCTTCGAGCTCGGGGCCGCGCAGCAGCGGCTGCACGAGGTCGAGGCCGATGCTCCAGATGTTGATGCCATTGCCGATGTCGGCAAGGCGCTCGCGGGTCGACGAGGCGTTCGCGGCGAAACTGAACCGCGGATACAGGTTGGCGGTGGCCACGCCGATGTCGGCGCTCGCGCGATGCAGCAATGCGGCATTCGCGCGAACGTCCGGCCGGCGCTGCGCGAGCTGCGCCGGCAGCGTCAGCGGAATCGCGGGCGGCAGCGTGAATTCGGCCAGTGCGAATGGCGTCGCATCCGCGCTGGAGGGCTCGCGACCCCCATATACGGCGAGTCGATGTCCACTGCGCGCGAGCTCGGCGCGCAGCGGCGGCAACCTTGCGCCGGTCTGCGCAACCAGCGCGCGCTGGTTCGCGAGCTCGACTTCGGCAATTGCACCGAGCGCGTAGCGCTGTTGCGCGATGCGCAGCGTGGCGCGCTGCGCGGCGTCGACGTTCTCCAGCGTGGCGATCTGCGCGGTGAGCGACGCTTGGCGAAGCGCCGTGGTGACGATGTTGGCCGCGAGCATGCGCTGCGCCGCCTCGAACTCGTAGCGGCGATAGTCGACGTCGGCGGCGAGCCCTTCGAGCGCGCGTCGCGTTGCGCCGAAAACGTCGAACGTGTAGGAGACATCCGCGCCGACGTTGTGCAGCGTGAATGGACCCGGGTTGGCGGCCTGTGTCAATCCCATCGCCGCCGGATCGATGCGCTGGCGCTCGATGCCGGCACGCAGGTTGGCGCTGGGCCATGCTGCTGCGTCACCCGCGGCACGCCGCTCCTGTTCCGCACGCACGAGACGCGCGCGCGCTGCGGCAAGCGTCGGACTCGATGCCAGCGCGTCGCGCACCAGCGCGTCGAGGCGTACGCATGCGAACAGCGTCCACCAGTCGGCGCGTATGTCGCCGGCGCTGACGATGCGTTGCGCGCTGTCCGCCGCGTCGGGCGACGGTGTCGGGCCGGGCACGTAGCTCGCGGCAGACACCGATTCGGGCTCGCGAAAATCCGGACCCACGGTGCAGGCTGCGAGGCACGCCAGTGCACCGAGGGTGGCGATGCGCCGCATCGCTGCTGTGCGGGGGGCGGGCATCTCAGTCGAGCGTGCGCCGGTAGAACAGCAGCGCGATGGTCATCACGATGGTGGTGAACACGATCAGCGGCCAGATGTCGGGCCACAGGTCGACCCAGCCGTTGCCCTTGAGCAGGATGCCGCGCACCAGGCGATTGAAATGGGTCAGCGGCAGCACGCTGCCGATCGCGCGCGCCCAGCCGGGCATCCCCTGGAACGGAAACATGAATCCGGACAGCAGGATGTTGGGCAGGAAATAGAAGAACGTCAGCTGCATCGCCTGTAGCTGGTTCTGTGCGAGTGATGACAGCGTAATGCCGACGGTCAGGTTGGCCGCGATGAACAGCAGCGACGAGAAATAGAGTGCGCCGATGCCGCCTTCGAAGGGCACGTTGAATATCGCGTACGCGGCAAGCAGGATGATCGTGGCCTGCACCAGTCCGATCGCGATGTAGGGAACCATCTTGCCGCTCATCACCTCGATCGGCAGTGCCGGCGTGGCCAGCAGGTTCTCCATCGTGCCGCGCTCGCGCTCGCGCGTCATCGCGAGCCCCGTCATCATCACCATCGTCATTGTCAGGATCACGCCCATCAGGCCGGGGACGATGTTGAACTGGGTGATTGACTCGGGGTTGTACAAGCGGTGCACGTTGATCGCAAAGGGTGCCGGCGTGGCGGCAAGCGTGGCCAGTGGCCCGCGCAGGTCCTTCGATGCGACGCTCTGCACGATGCCGTTGGCTGCGCCGAGCGCCATCGCGGTGGCCATCGGATCGGTCGCGTCCGCTTCCAGCAACAGCGCCGGCCGTTCGCCGCGCACCAGCCTGCGCGAGAATCCGGCGGGGATCGTCAGCACGAACTGCACGCGCCCTTGCGCCAGCGCGTGACGCGCCGACGTTTCGTCGTCGAGCCCCTCGACGATGCGGAAATAGTCGGAGGCCTGCATCGCCGCCACGAGCGAGCGCGTGAATTCGCTGGCGTCGGCGACGATCAGCGCCGTCGGCATCTGCTTCGGATCGGTGTTGATCGCATAGCCGAACAGCGTCAGCTGCACGATCGGCACGCCGATGATCATCGCGAAGGTGATGCGGTCGCGGCGCAGTTGCA
>JBDTJK010000004.1:0-8903 GCA_039935875.1 Casimicrobiaceae bacterium | reverse complement strand
CAGCCATGCTCAGCACACGCAGCGTGCGGCGTCGACTCGCGATTGCAGCGGATCGGCGCGCCGACGCCGGCGCGGCAGCGTGGGTATCAGCATCGCGAGCGCAATCACGAGCAGCGCGCCACCCGCGGTGAGCAGCAACGGCGCGGGCGTCGCGGTCTGCGGCAGGCCGCCCAGTGCCCCGTCGCCGGAGCCCGCAGGAAGGTTGACCGGGATCATCGTCGGTTCGCTGTACGCGCCTGCCGGCTGGCTCGGCGTGACATCCACCGCCACCAGGCTCGTGTAGCGGCTGATCAGGTGATGCGCGAGCGCGGTTTCGACGATCAACGGCCTGATCGACTCGGCGTTACCGTTGATCATCGCGTCCGACAGCGATTCGATGCGCGAGCGCGCCCACAGCGTGCCGATGCCGCGTGCGGGCTGCGCTGCCGCCAGCGGCAGCAGTTCGCCCCAGGCCTTGCTGCCGCGCCGGCCCGTCAGCGACAGCGTGACGAGCGGCGTTGCGAACTGTGCGGTCAGGATCACGGGCTCGCCCGCGTACAGGTCCGGTATCGAGCGCGGATAGCTGTCTGCCGGAGCCGACCAGCTTACGTCGATGTCGGTCAGCGCGGGATTCTCGAGCTTGGCGTACAGCTCGGTCATGCGAACCTTGACGTCGCGCACGTCGCTGATGAACGTCGCGGTGCCGCGACCGGCCTGCGCGGCCTTGCGCAGGAAATACGTGTTGGGGCCGGGCCCGATGCCGACGGTGAACAGGCGCCGGCTGCGCGCGCTGGCGTCGATCAGGTCGAGCAATTCCTGCTCGTTGCCGACCGCGCCGTCGGTGATGAATACCACCTGTTGCACGTAGCCGTCCACGATGGGTGCGGTCAGCGCCGCGCTCAGCGCGGGCTGCATCTCGGTACCGCCTTGCGCACGGAGGCCGCCGACGAATTCGCGCGCCTTGGCCAGCGTGGCCGGACCCACGGCCACCGGCGCATCGAACAGCGGATGTGTGTCCGAGTTGAACTCGATGACGTTGAAGCGATCGCCCGGGCGCAGCCGCGACAGCGCGAACAGCACCGCCTCTTTTGCCTGCGCGATCGAGACTCCGCTCATCGAGCCGGAGGTGTCGACGATGAATACCGCTTCACGCGGCGCGAGCGGCACGCTGGACGTCGCCGAAGGCGGCAGTACCATCAGCAGCGCCCACGTCTTGCCGTCGCGGCTTTCGGTGAACAGCGCCGCGCCGGGCAGCGTGCCGACCTCGGGCGTCCATTCGAGCTCGAAATCGCGATCGGAGGCGACGACATCGTCTGCGAGCGTCACCTGGTAGCGGTGCACGGGGTCTTCGCTGACGTTGATCCGGTGGCTCGCGCTCTTCAACTGCGACAGTGGAAAGCCGGCGTCGACGCCGACATGCAGCGCGACCGGGCTGGTCGGCCCGTCCGCAGGCGAGAGCAGCGGCGGGGCGAGGATCGCGGACGCGGCGGCAGGGCTGCCAGCGGGATTGTCCTCCGCGCTCGGTGCCGGCGTATAACGCTGCGTGATCGCCAGCGGAAAGCGCAGGCGGAAGCTGCCGCTGTCGTAGTGCAGCGTCTGCTGGTATTCGAGCGTGACGGTGACTGTTTCCCCGGGACCGAGATGCGCGACGCGTGCGGTGAACAGGTTCGGACGCTGCTGCTCGATCAGCGATGCCTTGACGCCGTCGGCGCGCGCTTTTTCATAGGTCGCACGCGCCGTCGCCTTTTCCTCGATGCGACCCTCGATCACGCGTTGGCCGACTTGCATGTGCAACGTATCGACCGCCGCATTTTCCGGCAACGGAAACACGTAGACGCCATCGCGCCATTGCGCGGTCGGATTGACGAAATGCTGCGTGACAGTGGCGCGGGCGACGATGCCGGCGACCTCGATGTCGACGTCGGTGGCGACCAGCGGCGCGTTGAACGGGACTTCGCCGTCGGCGCCGAGCATCAGCGCAGCCGGCTGTGCAGCCGCAGGAGCGGCCGCTTCCGCACGCGATGCCGCGGCGACCACTGCGAGCATCAGCACGACGCCGGCGATCAGTCCCGCGATCAGGCTGTCCATCACCAGGCGCGTGATGCCACGCCATCCGGACGGTAGCGACTGCGGGCGGGTATCGGCTTTCATGCTGGGCTCCCTTTGCCGGGCGGCGGCGCCTCGCGGTGTCCGCGAACGGTTCGCCGCCGCCCTGCAACACGCTCGCGGTTTTTCGGGAAGGTATCGCGGCGCTCCGCAAGCCGATCGCGCCGTGTTTCGAGTAGGCGCGCCAATGCGGAGCAACCGCGGCGCCAAAACGGGCGGGGTGGCGATCGATTCTGGCGAACTGATGGCGACGGGTGCGCGCACGTCGCCGGCGACAACGCTGCGGTATAGTCGGCGCGCATGAAACGGCGCATTGCAATTGTCGAGGACGAGCCCGCGATTCGCGACAACTACTGCGATGCGTTGCGCCGGCATGGCTACGAAGTCGCCGCCTACGCCACCGCCGCAGCAGCATTGACGGCCTTTCGCGGCCGCCTGCCCGATCTCGCGCTGATCGACATCGGCCTCGGCGAGGACCCGGATGCCGGCTTCGCGCTGACGCGCGAATTGCGCGCAGTATCGGCGGCGCTGCCGATCATCTTCCTGTCGGCGCGCGACTGCGAGTTCGACATCGTCGCCGGCCTGCGCTCGGGTGCCGACGATTACCTGACCAAGGATGCGAGCCTGCCGCAACTTGTCGCACGCATCGCCGCGCTGCTGCGGCGCAGCGACCTCGCGGCGTCGCCTGCGCTGGCCGAGGACGTCATCGTGCGTGGACCGCTGGCATTGGACGTCAAGCGGATGTCGGCACGCTGGAACGACGCGCGCGTCGAGCTCACGCTGACCGAGTTCTGGATGGTGGCGGCGCTGGCCCGGCACCCCGGGCACGTGCGCGATCGCGAGCAACTGATGCGCGAGGCGAACACTGTCGTCGACGACGGCACGATCACGTCGCACGTGAAGCGGATCCGCCGCAAGTTCCTGGCGCTCGATCCCGCATTCGACCGCATCGCGACCATTTACGGCGTCGGCTACCGGTGGGACCCCGACGCGTGAGGCTCGTTCCGCGCGTCGCACTGGGAATTCGTGCGCAACTGCTGCTGGTGCTGACGGTGTTCGCGGCCATTCCGTTCCTCGGCGTCGCCTATATTCGCGAGCTGGAGGACGTGCTGCGCGGCGCACAGGAGCGCGAACTCGCGGGCACCGCGCAGGCCGTCGCCACGGCGCTGCATGACCGTCCGCGGCTGTTCGACGCTGCGCCGCAGTGGCTCATGAAGAGCGGCGAACCGCCGCGTGACCTGGTCGATGCCGCCATCGCGACAAGGGTCGCGGACGACGGCGCACGCGATCTCGCGCAGATCCTGCAGGGATTGACGCGCACCACCGCGCGCATCCGCGTCGTCGACCGCGAGCAGGACGTGATCGCCAGCGCCGGCACGCTGAAGCGTGCACAGGATTCTCCGGCTCCGGCTGGCCTCATCGAGCGCGTGTTGCATCCGTTGTACGCGCATGTGCTCGACCAGCCGGCCGAGGATTTTCGCGAGGACACGCCGCTGACGCTGTCGCCGGCGCGGCGCGAAGTGATGTCGGCGCTGGACGGCATTGCGTCGACCGAGCGCCGCGCAGGCAGCGATCCGCGGGTGACCATCGTCAGCGCTGCGTACCCGATCTGGGTGGGCGACCGCGTGCGCGGCGCGGTGGTCGCCGAGGAGACGACCAACTCGGTGCTCGCCGCCCGCAATCATGCATTCGAGCGGCTGTTCACGATCGTGCTGGCGACGCTGTTGCTCGGATCGCTGGCAGTGACGCTGTATGCGACCTGGCTCACGTCGCGGATACGCCGCCTGCGCAACGATGCCGACATGGCGATCGACGCGCAGGGCCGTGTGCGCGGCGAACTCGCTGGCAGCACGGCGAAGGACGAGATCGGCGACCTGGCGCGCGGCATCGCCGGCGTGTTGCGGCGCCTGTCCGACTATGCGGGTTACCAGGAGCAGATGGCAGCCCGGCTGTCGCATGAATTGCGCACGCCGCTCGCGGTGGTGCGAAGCTCGCTTGACAACCTGCGGCAGACGGCGATGGGTGATGACGGCCGCGTCTACGTGGATCGCGCACAAGGCGGCATCGATCGCCTGGCGCGCATCCTGACGCGGATGAGCGAGGCGACGCGCCTCGAGGGCGCGCTCGCCGACATGCCGCGCGAACGCTTCGACCTTCGCGGGCTGGTCGCGGCGTGCATCGACGGCTATCGCGTGGTCTATGCGCAGCGGCGAATTGAATTCGACGCCGGCGGCGGTCCGCTGATCATCGACGGCGCGCCGGAGCTTGTCGCGCAACTGCTCGACAAGCTCGTTGCCAACGCGGTCGAGTTCGCCACCGAAGATCCGGTCGAGGTCACGCTGGCGACCTTGCACGACGGGGTGCACCTCGCCGTCAGCAACGTAGGGCCCGCGCTGCCGGCGCAGATGCGGGGCCGGCTGTTCGACTCGATGGTTTCGGTCCGCAGCCACGCGCGCGACGAATCGCCGCACCTGGGACTCGGGCTGTACATCGCCCGCCTGTGCGCCAGTTTCCACGGCGCGACAACGCATGCCGACGATCGCGCCGACGCTCGCGGCGTGATCGTCAGCGTGGTATTTCCGTTCGGTCCCGGTGGCGCATGACCACTCAGGCGTGCACCGGTCGCGTGTCGATGCGTCGGCGGCCTTCGTCAATCGCCTTAGCCGACCGCCGCGGCCGATTCGCCACAATGGCGCTTTGAGCCGACGGCCGCGAGCATGTTTGCGTCGATCCTGCGCCATCCCGCCATCGCATGCGCGCTGCTGCTCGCGTGCTCGAACGTGTTCATGACCTTCGCCTGGTATGCACACCTGCGCAACCTGGCCGGCAAGCCGTGGTGGATCGCCGCACTGATCTCGTGGTCGATCGCGCTCGCCGAATACATGTTCCAGGTGCCCGCCAATCGCATCGGCTACACGGCGCTGTCGCTTGGCCAGCTGAAAATCATGCAGGAAGTGATCACGCTGCTGGTGTTCGCGCCGTTCGCGATCTTCTACATGGGCCAGCCACTGAAGCTGGATTTCCTGTGGGCGGGCTTGTGCATGCTGGGTGCCGTCTACTTCATGTTCCGGGCCACCTGATGCACATCCACATACTCGGTATCTGCGGCACCTTCATGGGCGGACTCGCCGCAATTGCGCGCGCCGCCGGGCACGCGGTATCCGGCTGCGATGCCGGCGTCTATGCGCCGATGTCGACGCAGCTCGCCGCGCTGGGCATCGAGCTCACCGAAGGCTACGATGCGGCGCAACTGCACGCTGTCGCGCGCGATGCGGACCTGTTCGTCATCGGCAACGTCGTGTCGCGCGGCAATCCGCTGCTGGAGGCGATCCTCGACCGCGGCCTGCCCTATGCGTCGGGGCCCGAATGGCTGCGCGACCACATCCTGCCGGGACGCTGGACGCTGGCGGTGGCCGGCACGCACGGCAAGACCACGACGGCGTCGATGCTGGCGGCGATCCTCGATCACGCGAACCTCGACCCCGGGTTCCTGATCGGCGGCGTGCCGCTCGATTTCGGCGTCTCCGCGCGGCTCACCGAAAGCGCGTTCTTCGTCATCGAGGCTGACGAGTACGACACCGCGTTTTTCGACAAGCGCTCGAAGTTCGTCCATTACCGTCCGCGCACGCTGGTGCTGAACAACCTGGAATACGACCATGCCGACATATTCGCAGACCTGGCGGCGATCGAGACCCAATTCCACCATCTGCTGCGCACGGTGCCGCGGATGGGCCGTATCGTCGTCAATGGAACCGACGACGCAATCGCGCGCGTTGTCGCACGCGGCGTGTGGAGCGAGGTCGAGCGCTTCGGGGCGGCGGATGCCCCAGCGAACGGCCCCGGCTGGACGATCGGCGTCGACGGCGACGTGCTGCTCGGCGGCGCGGCGCAAGGAAGGCTCGAACTCGCGATGAGCGGACGCCATAACCAGCTCAATGCGCTGGCCGCCATCGCGGCTGCACGGCATGCGGGTGTGCCGGTGAATGAGAGCCTGCGCGCGCTCGCGCTGTTCAATGGCGTGCGGCGGCGCATGGAAGTGCGCGGCGTCGAGCGTGGTGTCACGGTCTACGACGACTTCGCGCATCATCCGACCGCGATCGCATCGACGCTGGAGGGCCTGCGGCGCAGGCTCGGCGCACAGGCGCGAATCGTCGCCGTGCTGGAACCGCGGTCGAACACGATGAAGCTCGGCACGATGAAATCGCGGCTGCCGGCGAGCGTGGCGGCCGCCGACCATGTATTCGTGCAGGCCGGTAACCTCGGCTGGGACGCGGCTGCGGTATTCGCCGAGCTTGGCGGCAAGGCAACGGTGATCGATGAGCTCGACCCGCTGGTGGCGGCGATCGCACGCGGATCGCGCAGTGGCGATCACGTGGTGATCATGAGCAACGGCGCCTTCGGCGGCATTCACCAGAAGCTGCTGGTCCAACTCGCGCGCGCCGAGTGACGACGATCGTCTACCTGCACGGCTTTCGTTCGTCGCCGGCCAGCGACAAGGCGCAGGCGATGCGCGCGGCGGTCGACGCGATGCCGCTGGCGCAACGTCCGCTGCTCGCGATTCCGGACCTCGAGCTCGCGCCGCGCGCGGTGATCGACACGCTGCTCGCGTGGATCCAGCGCAACGCGCATGGAGCGCTGACGCTCGTCGGCAGCTCGCTCGGCGGCTACTACGCGAGCCACCTCGCAGAGCGCCTCCACGCGCGCGCCGTGCTGATCAATCCGGCCGTGCGGCCTTACGACGACCTCGCCGCGTACGTGGGCCCGCAGACGAACCTGTATACCGGCAAGGTGTTCCACGTTCTGCCCGGGTATTTCGACGAACTGCGCGCACTCGAACTGCCGCGGATCAGCGATCCGGCGCGCTACCTGCTTTACGTGCAGACCGCGGACGAACTGCTCGACTGGCGCGTCGCAGCCGAGCGCTACGCGGGCGCCTGGCAGTGCGTTGAAGGCGGTGGCGACCACGGTTACCGGGGCTTCGAGCGGCACGTGCAGACGATCGTACGCTTCGCCAGCGACGGATTCGCGCGCCATCCGGATTAGCCGGGGCTCTGCTGCGGGCGCCTTCCGGCGTATCCTTGGTTCCTTCCATGCGCGTGTCGCGCCATCCGATGACGAAGACACCTACCCCGCAGCGCACTGCCGCCTATGCATCGTCCGTCGAGGCGATGCGCGCCGAAGCGATGTTCGGCGCCAGCAACTACGATCCGCTGCGCGTGGTCGCCGCGCGCGCCGAGGGCGCGTGGATCGAGGACATCGAGGGGCGACGTTACATCGACCTGATGAGTGCCTACTCGGCGGTGAGCTTCGGCCACGCGCATCCGCGCATCGTCGACGCACTGGTCGCACAGGCGCGCACGCTGGCGGTCACGTCGCGTGCATTCCACAACGATCGCCTGCCGGCACTGCTTGCGCGGCTGTGCGCATTGACCGGACTCGCGCGTGCGCTGCCTGTGAATACCGGTCTCGAAGCCGTGGAGACGGCGCTCAAGGCCGCGCGCAAATGGGGCTATCGCGTCAAAGGCATCGGCGACGACCGCGCGACGATCATCGTGTGTCGCGGCAATTTCCACGGGCGATCGATCACCATCAGCGGTTTCTCCAGCGAAGCACAGTATCGCGACGGCTTCGGACCGTTCACTCCCGGCTTCGTCAGCGTCGACTACGGCGACAGCGATGCGCTCGAGCGCGCGATCACGGCCGACACAGCGGCATTCCTGGTCGAACCGGTACAGGGCGAGGCAGGCATCGTCGTGCCGCCCGACGGTTATCTCGCGCGCTGTGCCGAGATATGCCGCCGCCACAACGTGCTGCTGATCACCGATGAAGTGCAGACGGGCCTCGGACGCACCGGGTACCTGCTGGGGGCAATGCACGACGGCGTCGCGCCGGACGGCGTGGTTCTCGGCAAGGCATTGGGCGGCGGGCTGCTGCCGGTGTCGGCTTTCGTCGCCAGCGACGACGTGATGCAGGTATTCCGGCCCGGCGACCACGGCAGTACGTTCGGCGGCAATCCGCTGGCGGCTGCCGTGGCGATGGCGGCGCTCGACGTGCTCGAGGACGAGGCGCTGTGCGAGCGCTCGCGCACGCTGGGCGCGTGGCTGCTGCGCGAACTGGCGACGATCGACAGTCCGCTGATCGCCAACGTGCGCGGGCGTGGCCTGCTGATCGGCATCGAGGTCGATGCGCGCAGGATCGGCGCGCGCGCGGTGGCAGAGCGCTTCCTTGCGCACGGACTCCTCTCCAAGGACACGCACTCGACCGTCGTGCGCATCGCGCCACCGCTCAATATTCCGCGCGAGACGCTCGAGCTTGCGCTGACCTCGATCCGCCGCGTGTTCGCCGAGCTCGATGCGGGCATCGTCGCACCCGGCATCGACGCGCACGCCGGGGTGCAAGCGGCCGGAGCGCGCGCCGCTTCCCGCGCGTGATCCCGCAATGACCGAGCCCGCCGGCAACCTGGTCGTTGCGATCAGTTCGCGTGCGCTGTTCGACTTCGAGGAGGAGAACGAAGTCTTCGAGATGGCGGATGACCACGCGTACATGCAGCTGCAGCTCGAGCGGCTGGAGACGCCGGCCAAGCCGGGCGTCGCGTTTCCGCTGGTGCGCAAGCTGCTGGCATTCAACACCGATGGCGTACGCCGCGTGGACGTTGTCATCCTGTCGCGCAACGATCCGGTATCCGGATTGCGCGTGTTCCGGTCGGTGAAGGGCGCGAACCTGCCGATCGAGCGCGGCGTGTTCACCCGCGGACGCGCGCCGTTCGGCTATCTCGAGTCGCTGAATGCGCACCTGTTCCTGTCGGCCAATGCCGACGA
>JBDTJK010000003.1:0-7866 GCA_039935875.1 Casimicrobiaceae bacterium | reverse complement strand
CTCAAGTACAAGGTCAACATGCACGCGCTCGAGCATGTCGCGGCCGACAAGCTCGAGCTGAACGACATCGGCATCTGCGACCTCGAATGCGACCGCGCGATCGCATTCGAGCCCTATGCCGTCAATCACGATCTCGGCGGCTTCATCCTCATCGACCGCATGTCGAACCACACGGTTGGCGCAGGACAGCTGCGGTTTGCGTTGCGCCGTTCGTCCAACATCCATTGGCAGTCGTTCGATGTCGATCGCAGTGTGCGCGCGACAATCAAGTCACAGCGACCGTGTGTGCTGTGGTTCACCGGACTTTCCGGCGCCGGCAAGTCGACCATCGCCAATCTCGTCGAGAAAAAGTTGCACGCCCTCGGCCGCCACACCTACCTGCTCGACGGCGACAATGTGCGCAAGGGACTCAACAAGGATCTCGGCTTTACCGATGCCGACCGCGTCGAGAACATTCGCCGTGTCGCCGAGATCGCTGCACTGATGGCAGATGCCGGCCTGATCGTGCTGACGGCATTCATTTCGCCGTTTCGCGACGAGCGCGCGATGGCGCGCGCGTTGCTGCCGCCAGGCGAATTCCTCGAGATCTTTGTCGATACGTCGCTGGCCATTGCCGAGCAGCGCGACGTCAAGGGCCTGTACCGCAAAGCGCGCGCCGGCCAGCTCGCCAATTTCACCGGCATCGATTCGCCGTACGAAGCGCCCGAGCGTGCGGAGATCACGATCGCCAGCGGCAGCACCGATCCGCAGGCAGCTGCGGAGAGCATCGTGGCCGAACTCGCGCGCCGCGGCTTCCTGGCCGGCTAGGTTCCGCCCGCGTCAGAACGCATAGCCGAAATGCGCGATGTCTCGCGCGAAGCGCTGCGCGACGATTGCGCGGGTTTCGTCGGTGTAGTAGTCGCGGTAGTCGCTGTGCGACGAACGGTTGACGTGAGGCAGGTCGTGCGTGATTCCAAGGCGCTGGCGCACGACGCTGAAATCGGCACGCAGGTTTTCGTAGCGACCGACGAAGTCGACCAGCAACTTGCCATCCTCGTCGGCCACATAGTCGAGCTGGTTGTACGTCGTGCGCAGCGCGAGCCCGGTCGTCGTGTGCCTGATGAACGCATCGAACGTCGGAGCCGATTCCTGCACATGCCGCGCGAAAGCGTTCGGCTCCGCGGCCTGCATGCACATGTGGTACCACGACACCAGCCGGTCCCACGGATTGCGCACGAACGCGAACTTGTAATAGGTCTCCCATTGCTGCGGCTGTACGAGAACGCGCACTTCGCTCGCGAACATGTGCTGGCGTCCCTGGTGCTCGTGCCACGCATCGCTCCGCTCGCTTTCGTGCCTGCGCAGCGTCGCATCGATCGATATTCCGCCGGTCTTCTGCACGTGCACGAAGATGTAGCGGGTGCTATGGGAAATGAACATCAGTTAGCTGGGTCCAATTGGGCAGGCTCCACTGCCGCGCGTATTCGCGCGACGCAATCGAGCAGCGCCCGTGGGAACAGCGGATCGGGCGCGCATCTTACACAGCGCGTCGCGCACGGGCAACCAGGGCGAACCATGCGTCTATCGGCGCGAACCTGTGGCGAAACTGGTTTCCCCAACAGAATTCCTGCGCGTCAAGACCGATTTTTATGCTGCTGGTTGCAGCCATCATGACCATTGTCGCAACAAACTGTCTTGCCGAGACCCTGCAGTTGCGGATTGCCCGCCAACCTGGCGTGGGCCATCTGCAGATGATGGTGATTGAGCACGAGCAGCTTTCACAGTCGCAAGCACGGCTACTGAGCACCGATGGGCTCGCGGGCGTTCTGCCGTTGCGCAAGGCGCATGCGCAGCCAATCGCGCGGTTCGTCAGGCGTGCCGAGGATGCCCAGCAACTCCAGCGCCACTTCCTGTTCGCGCGATCCGAACATGTGATGGTAATGCACGTGCACCGGTGCCTGCGCCAACCAGCGTGGATCGACCTCTCCTTGCGACCCGAGCAATGGCAACGGCACGTTATAGCTGTCCGGATAGTGAGTGACGCGCGTGGTCGATGCCCAAGCCGCGAGCGAGAGTGCCGCCTGGCATGCTCCCCAGTATTCGCTGCCCGCGCGGCCCACGCTGCCAGTCGATGCCACGATGTCGATTCCGGTTCCGCGGAATGGCCGGATGCCCGCATGCACGGACGCCGCGAAGAGCTCCGCGCAGCGCGTGAAGACGCCAGCCTGCCTGCGCGCGACCGTCAATCCGCCATTGTACGATGCGCGCACGCGCTCACCGGCAATCGTTGTTCGCAGCCATGGCAGCCGCTGCAACGACACGCCGCAAAGTTCGGCCAGCGCTTGCCAATAGGGTTCAAACGGATCGCCCGGGCCGCTGGTGGCGCTTCCCTTCTCGTCCACCGGACGCACACCGATGTCAGTGCCGAGCAGAAGTGCCGGCTCGTCGAGCCAGACCGTATCGCTGTCGACGGCAATCACGAAATCGCCACGCGCATGCCGTTCAGCGTGCGCGCTGGCGAATACGCGGTTGGCGGACACGTATTCGGGACACAGCGTGTTGAGCGGTTCGTCGACGTAGTCAACGTTCAATTCCGCCAACAGCGCCCGTGTGTTGCGATCCACCACCAATCCGGCCCGCGGCGAATAGGCGATGATCTGTGCCCGCGCGTGGCGTCCCGCATAACGGCGGATGCTTTCGCACAGCAACAGCGCCTGCTCGCGAATCGCATTGTTCTCGATGCACAGCACGAACGTCGCACTGGCCGCACGATCGCGTTGCTGCGCGTGCACTGGGCCGTCAGCGTGTACGCCTTCGGCTGCAGCCCCTGCGTGTGCGTCGACGCAGCGCGATTCAAGGCGTGCATACAGTTCCCGGATCTCCGCACCCCTGCCGCCCGCGAGATGCGCCATCAGCGCCTCGTCGGTCGCGTTGTGGTTGCGCAGCGTCGGCTCGAGGAAGCGGTCGACCTCTGCCGCGCGCGAATCCAGGTCCAGATTGATGCCGAGACCGGCGCCGATGCGCACAACTACACCGCGCCAGTCGTCAAGCAGATCGTCATAGCGTGCGTAGACGACGTCGGTGCGATCCGTGGTGAACGCCTCGACGCGTTGCAGGTAGGCACGCCACAACGCAAGGCCCTCGTCGATCGACATGTCGCCGCGCGCGCGCAACGACTCGGCGACGTCGAGCGGATTGCGCAACGGCACGACATAGACCGGCCGGTAGTCCGCCGCCAGCAATGCGCGGTGCCACAACGGTGCGAGGACGCAGATGCGCGGATCCTTGATGACGATCAGCTCGCGGCTTTCATACTCGCCCGCCAGCACCGCGAGGGCATCGGCCTCGAATTCGTCGACCAGCTCGCCGCAATCCGGCAGGTCGAAATCGACGCGATTCCACTCGCCGCCGAGGTGGGCGATCAACCGCGCATCCAGGTCGACCACGGCTTCCGCTTCCCAGAAACCCGTCGGATTGACCCCGAGCTTCGGAGGCATCACCTTTTCGGGCAGGAATGCGCCGCAGAGGTTCAGCACACGCGCCATCGCGGATGTCCCGCTGCGGTGCATTCCCAGCACAACGATCGCGGTTTTCCCGCTGCGCGCGACGCCGCGATGCGGGGCACCCGAGCGCGCCGTGGCTGGCTGCTGCCATCGGGCCGCGAGCGCCTGCATCACCGCAACCGGCACGCGCGCGCCATGGCCCGCGCGAAAGACTGCACGCAGCAACAGCGTGCGATTGGCTGCGAAGTTCGGACCGAGCTCATTGCTACCGTGCTCGGTCCCGCCCAGGATCCCGGCAAGGAACGTCGTCGACATTCGCTCGGCGTTCGCGGTATCTGCCGCGACCGCGGCCACAGTCGTGCGTGCGATCCGCGGGCGGCGCCAATACAGGAGGTCGTCGAGCGCGACGGGCTCGGCATCCCGCGCGGCGCGTACGCAGAAAGGCCACTCGCATGGGGTCTCATCGACGCGAAAGCCGCCGGTCGCGGTGAACAGGTCGCGTGCAACGAACAGGTTTCCCGCGGTTTCCACGATGTTGTATTCCAGCAACGTGAAGCTGTTCGGATGCGCCGCCAGGAAATTGCGTGGCATCGTGACCGCGGAATCATCGGCCTCCCCCGGACGCGCGTCGGCCAAGGCGACCCGCGAAAACCCCCACGCCGCCCGCCCACGCGAGATCTCGTCGACCATCCGCTCGATACGTTGCGCAGCGAAGTAATCGCAACCGTCGAGGAACGCCAGGTAGTCACCGGTGGCGAGTGCGGCCCCCGCATTGAATGCGGCTGTGATGCCAATGCGGGGGCGCACGACCAAACGCGCCGGCGCCGGCAACGTCTCCAGCCACTGCGCGACCACCGCCGCGGTCATGTCGGTGGATCCGTCGTCGACGATGATGACCTCTATGCGCGGCCAGGACTGCGCTGCCACTGACTCCAGCGCCTGCAGCACGTGCTGCTGGTCGTTGCAGGTACGCACCACCACGCTGACCAGCGGCATGATCGCCGCGTCGCGGCGCTGTCGCTCGCGTTCGTGAGCGGTGAAGGCCGCAAGGAGCGCCTGTTGACGCTCGTTGGCCTCGCGCGACATCAGCTTGCCGATCACCAGCCCGATGTTGTGGCGGACGACCGGCACGTTCCAGCCCGTGCGCTCGGCGGCGTCGAGCAACAACGCGAGCGAATCGCGATAACGCATCCGCTCGTACTGCACCACGCCCAGCATGTGCAGCGAATCGACATCCTGCGGATCTTCCTGCAGTGCTTTCAGATACAGGCCCTCGGCGCGACCGAGCGCCCCCGCGCGCTGCGCGGCCAGCGCCTCGAAGCGGGCCGACGTCGCCGGCGCAGGCTGAAACGGGGGTGGCAAGACCGTAACCGGACTCGCCACACTCCCATGGCAATTCTTGAAACGCTTGCCGCTGCCGCAGGCACAGAGCTCGTTGCGGCTCATCCGCACGCGCCGCCGCATGGGGCGATGGGTTGCAACTGGCTGATTACACTGAATCCGATCACTCGCCTTCCCCTTATGGCCGATCAACTTGCGCGTTACCCACCCGCCGACGCGACGACCTGAATCGCGCATGATTTTACGATGCCGGCAAAACTTGCGTTGCGAGCATTGACCACGATGGCCCTCTGCCGCCCCGAACCGGGAAGCTCGCCAACCTGCCGCAATCGGACGAAACCGACGTTGGCATCAAGCACATCGTCGGCGACGAGTGACTGCAAGATCCGCGTCGTGACGACGTCGTGTCCCGTTGTACCAACGGGATCAGTGCGCACCCACGGCGGCGGCGGCCGCGGCCGCCCCGGTCTTCGCCGGTCGCGCCAGCCAGACAACGGCGATCAGCCCGACGAACACCAGCGCGGACGCATAGAAGACGTCGTTGGCAGACAGCATGAAGGCCTGCTGGTCGATCATCCGGTTGAGCATCGCGTAGGTCTGCTGCGGATCGGCGCCGCTCGCCTGGAGTCCTGCCATTGCCTGGCGCGTGGCGGTGTCGCCCATGCGTTCGACCAGTTGCGCATGATGCAGGCTCGCGCGGTGATCCCACAGCGTGGTTGCGATCGACGTGCCGAACGAGCCCGCCGTAATGCGCGCGAAATTGAACAGCCCCGACGCCGACGGAATACGGTCGGGGGAAAGTCCCGACAGGCTCAGCGTGACCAGGGGGATGAAGAACACCGCCATCGCAGCCCCCTGGATGATCGTCGGCAACATCAGCGTCTCGAAATCGGCGCTGGTGTTGAACTGGGCGCGCATGAACATCACCAGCGCGAACACGCCGAAGGCCACGGTCACGAAGCGACGCGGGTCGACACGATGGATGTTGCGTCCGACCAATGGTGTCAGGATGATCGCCAACAGGCCCACCGGTGCCAGCAGCATCCCAGCCTCGGTCGCCGTATAGCCCATGTATTGCTGCAACCATAGCGGCAGCAGCACGACGTTGCCGAAGAACACCCCGTAGGCCAGCGACATCGCGAGGGTGCTGGTCCAGAAGTTGCGCCGCAGGAACAGCCGCAGGTCGACCACCGGATGCTTGTCGGTCAGCTCCCAGACGATGAACAGCGAGAGGCCGAGCGCGGCGGTGATCGCCAGGATGACGATCTGCGTGGATGCGAACCAGTCGAGGTCCTTGCCTTTGTCGAGCATGATCTGCAGCGCACCGACCCACATCACCAGCAGACCCAGTCCGACGCCATCGATCGGCAACCGGTGAGTGGCGGTTTCGCGCTTGCTGTAGATCATCCAGGTGACCCCGGCTGCCGCAATACCGACCGGAATGTTGATGTAGAAAATCCACGGCCATGAAATGTTGTCGGTGATCCAGCCGCCCAGCACAGGGCCGACGACGGGCGCGACCAGTGTGGTGATAGCCCAGATGGCCAGCGCGCTGCCCGCCTTCGCTTTCGGGTAGCTCGACAGCAGCAACGCCTGCGACAGCGGAATCATCGGGCCGGCCACTGCGCCTTGCACCACGCGGAACTCGATCAACACGGGCAGCGATGTGGCGAGCCCGCACAGGAACGACGCGATGACGAACAGCAGCACGGACGCGACGAACAAGCGCACCTGGCCGTAGCGCTGCGTCAACCAGCCGGTCAACGGCAGCGAGATCGCGTTGGCGACGCCGAACGACGTGATCACCCACGTTCCCTGGTCGGGCGACACGCCGAGATCGCCCGCCATGGCGGGGATCGACACGTTGGCGATCGATGTATCAAGTACGTTCATGAAAGTCGCAAGCGACAGCGCGAGCGTCGCCAGCACCAGCGTTGCGCCCGAGAGCGGCGCCAGCGCTGCCGCGGCTGTGTCGGATTGCCGCGCAGGTGCCGACGGCGCGCGATCGTTGCTCCCCGAGGCTGCGGTGGCAGTCGTCATGGCCGTGCCGTTCCCTCGGGTTACAGCGGGTCCGGCGAACGCACGTGCTGCACGGGCGGCGGCGCGAGCCCGGCCGTGCGCACGCGAGCGTCGGCCAGCGATGGCAGTGCGGGCATCGCCGCGCCCGAATCGTTGGCCGCGATGATCGACTTCACATGCGAATCGGCGGCGCCCTCGGCTGCGGCGAATACGCCGGTGCTGTAAACCGGCGCAGTCGAGCGTGCCGATCGCGGCAGGCGCTCGCCACCGCGCTCGTGCGTATCGACTTCGGCTTGCATCGAAAGCCCGATCTGCAGCGGGTTGCGCGCAAGTTCGCGCGGATCGAGCGCAATGCGCACCGGCACGCGCTGCACGATCTTGATCCAGTTGCCAGTCGCGTTCTGCGCCGGCAGCAGCGCGAATGCGGAGCCGGTGCCGGCGCCGAAGCCGGACACGGTGCCGTGATAGGTAAGCTTGCGTCCGTACAGATCGGCGGTCAGATCCACGGGCTGTCCGACGCGCATCAATGCCAGCTGCGGCTCCTTGAAGTTGGCGTCGACCCAGACCTGGTCGAGGGGAACGATGGCCATCAGCGGCGTGCCCGGGCTGACACGCTGTCCAAGCTGCACGCTGCGCTTGGCAACAAAACCCGACACCGGGGCCGGCAATTGCGTGCGTGTGTAGTCCAGATACGCATCGTGCACCGCGGCAGCGGCGGCGAGCACGTCGGGATGGTTGGCGACCGTGGTGTGGTCGACGCGCGCGCGGTTGGCCGCCAACTCCTGGCGGGCGGCGGCGACGGCGGCCTTGGCGGCGGCCAGCGCGTCACGCGCGTGCTGCAGTTCTTCGCCAGATACGGCGCCGGAATCCGCCAGGCGCTCGCGCCGCGTCAGGTCCTCGGTTGCGCGCGCGACATCCGCGTTGCGCAGATCGACGCTCGCCGACAGCTGTCCCGACGTCGCGAACAGGCCGCGCACCTCGCGTACCGCCTTGCCGAGCTTGGCATCCGCCTGCTCGAGTCCGA
>JBDTJK010000002.1:0-7994 GCA_039935875.1 Casimicrobiaceae bacterium | reverse complement strand
GCAAGCTGGTCATGCCGTGGTGTACGTACACCGACCCGGAGATCGCGCACGTCGGCATGTACGTGCGCGAGGCGAACCAGCGCGGCATTCCGGTCAAGACTTTCACCGTGCCGATGCATCAGATCGATCGCGCGGTGACCGACAGCGAAGAAGACGGCTTCGTCAAGATCCACATCCGCGACGGCACCGATAAGATCCTCGGCGCGACCGTCGTCGCGCGCCACGCCGGCGAGATGATCAACGGCCTCTCGCTGGCGATGGTCGCGGGCATCGGACTGCGAACCGTCGCCCGCGTGATACACACCTATCCGACTCAGGCCGATGCCATCAAGATGGCAGCGCAAGCGCATGTCCGCGCGACCGCCTCGCCGTTCGTCAGCTGGCTGGCGCGGCGATGGGCCAACCGGTGGTGACCCTTCTTGGCGCGATAAGCAGGTCGGTTCTGCCGCTTCCGCGCAGGGCCTGGACAATCGGTTTAGATGGCCCCGTTGGACTGCGAATACGCGCTCCTGTCATGCCGCGAGGTCCGCGGGGTCGCTCAAACGACTCATTACGATTCGCGTCACAGCCTGCCGGCAGCGGATTCAACAGCTGAGTCCTCGAAGCCGCGTGTTGCGTTCAGTCCGGCACGTCACCCGAGAAGATCGCGTGCATCAGGCGCTCGGCGCGATCCTTGTCGAGCTTCGCAGGGTTGTTTTGCAGGTGGTGCGCGCTCATCAGAGCTTCCGCGAGCGTTCCGGCAAGATGCGGTGGGACGTTCATCTCCACCAAACTCTGAGGCAGCCCGAGTTGCCTGATCAGCTTTCGTGAAAAGGCGACGAGATCGTCAATCAGCATGGCCTGTTCGGTTGCGCGAATTGCATCGGGGGCTATTTCGCGATTGATGGCGAGCGTTTTCGGGAGTGCAATCGCGTTGATCAAGCCGTGGGTCAATCCGGTTGCGCCGCCGATGACGTGGCACGCAGCGTGATGAAGTCCCAGTCCGCACGTGTTGATGGCGAAACCCGCGAGGCTCGCAGCTTCAAAGAGCTTTTCCGCAAGCGACGCAATCGGCTGTTGTTGTGATGACAACAGCAGGTCGGGCCACATTCGCCCTCCCTGTACTGCGGCCGACTTGCCTACCCAATGCTGTTTCAAGCTGTAGAACGCCTCGATGCAATGCGCCCACGAGTTGATGCCGCTGGCGGCCAACTCCCCCTTGGGTAGGGTGGCCAGCAATCGCGCGTCGTAGATGACTTTTTTTGCCAGATAGCGGAAACCGCCTTTTCCCTCCTTGGTGCCTCCCGACGTGCGCACGCCCCATGTGTTCGTCATTTCCCCACCACCGAGCGATGTGGGTATCGCAATGAGTTCGGCAGGCGTCGAATCGAGCATCGCCTTGCCGAGGTCAATCGCGCTGCCGCTGCCGATCGCAATCAACGTATCGGGCTTGAATTCGCGTGCGGCGACCAGGCATTCGGCCAATGCCGCCTGCGGACTGTGCGGCAACGAGCCAGCGAATACCGCGACCGACCGGTCGGGAAACAAAGCGGTCCAGTGCATCAACGCTGCGCTGCGCACCGAGCCGATAACGAGGATTCGCCGTCCCTCGATCGCTTTCAATTGGTCTTCACAATCACCCTGGAGAAGCACTTGGGGCGGGAAGTGCATCTTGTTGGATTTGTTCATTTCTTCATGCGCCTCGCGTCAATCACCGCGGCCGCGGCGCGTTGCACGTCGATTGTCTTTTGCAGCATCCTGGCTTTCCTTGTTCAGATAGACGCTTGTTGTGATTGGCATTCGCTGCGACAGCTGTCGAACTTTCAATTCTGCCGCGAATCGCATCGGCCTGCCTCATCGACGGCTGGACATCGGCGAAAAAATATGGGGTAATAGACGAAACGACGTTTCAACATATGAAATGAGTCAAACCCTCGAACAGGGATTGAAGCTGCTGATGCATCTTGCCGATCTTTCAGCGACGACGGAAGGAGCAAAGGTTCCGCTGCGGGAACTGGCTGCTGATTGTCAGTTGAACAAATCGACCGCACATCGGCTGCTGCGAAGTTTCGCGAAGTTTGGGCTGGTCGAATACGACGACGGTGGTCGCTACGCTCTCGGAGTGACGCCATTGCTGCTCGCGCGCGGAGCCATGCGCGGCAATGAATTTCTCAGGCGCGCCATTCCCGTGGTTCGGCATCTCGCCGAGGAGACGCACGAAACGGTCAGCCTGTCGGAGCGGCGCGATCTCCAATACGTGACGGTTTTTGAGATCGAGAGCAGCCACGCGATTCGCTATGCCAACAAGATCGGCGCGACATCGCCACTACATGCCGGCGCAGGCTGCCGCGCCATCCTCGCCTTCAGCTCGCTCGCCATTCAGAGCGCCGTCCTGAAAGGGCCGTTGCAACGCCTTACCGCCAATACCATCACCGATGGCAAGCGCTTGGCGAAATCATTGGAAGGCGTTCGCAAGGCGGGTTATGCGGTCAGTTTCGGCGAGCGCGTTCCGGATACCCATTCCGTCGCCGCGCCGGTACTTGGTTCACATGGATTGTCACGAGGTGCGATCAGCATTTTGTGGCCGTCGCGTGGCGCGGAGGTGGACCGCAGGCGGTTGCGGGACTGGCCCGCGCTGCTGAAAAAGTCGATGGAAAACCTGCAGGGAATCTAAAGGAGCCGAGCTTGCTTCAAGGTGTGCGTGTTCTCGATCTCGGGTGGGTGCTGGGCGGCCCGTTCGCCGGACAGCTTCTGGCGCAAATGGGTGCCGACGTCATCAAGGTCGAACCCCTGGCCGGCGACCTGTCGCGATCCATACCGCCGCATTACGCCGACGGCGACTCGTCGTTCTTCCTTTCGGTCAATCGCGGCAAGCGCGGCGTTGCTCTCGACCTGAAAAACGAACGCGGGATGGCGACGTTGCAGGATCTCGTGCGCCATTCCGATGCGGTCATATACAACTTCGCGCCCGACGTCCCGGCTCGTCTGGGCCTCGATTTTGAATCATTGCTGAAAATCAACCCCAAGATCTGTGTCGGCCAAATGATCGGGTTTCACGATCGTGGCATGTATGCCAATGCACCTGCGTTCGACATCGTCGTCCAGGCCGCGGCCGGGATCATGAGCATCACCGGCGAGCGCGAAGGCAAGCCGGTGCGCATGGGCTACCAGATCGCGGATCTCGCCGGTGGCCTTTACCTCGCGCTGGGCCTCGTTGGCGCGTTGTTCGGCGCAGCGCGTTCCGGCAAGGGGGAGCAGGTGCAGGTCTCGCTGTTCGATTGCCAGATCGCGCTGTTGACCTGGCAGGCGCAGAACTTCCTGATTTCGGGAGAGGTGCCGCAACGCAATGGCTCGCGGCATCACATGATTGCTCCGAGCGAGGTATTCAGCGGTGCAGATGGCAAGTATTTTGTGATTTCACCCACGGGTGACGAATTCTTTCGCAAATTCGCGGCCGCGATCGGCGAAGCGGAACTCGCCGAGGATGTACGCTTCAAAACCGCAGCGGCGCGCATCGCAAACGTCGAAGCGCTGACCGCGGGGTTGGAGCAGATTTTCGCGAAAAAACCAACTCGCGAGTGGCTCGAAATTCTCGAGCAGGGCCGCATTCCCGCTGGGTCGCTCAACAACGTCGACGAGGCATTGCGTCACCCGGTGGTGCAGATGCGGGCGATGCTGGAAACGCTGGCGAACCCGCTGAGCGGAAACAGTTGGCAGTTTCTTGGCAACCCGATGAAGTGGCCCGGAAGCCCCACGCTCGATTACCCGCCTGGCCTTGGCTCGGACACGCGCGCCGTGCTCACGGAAGTCTGCGGCTATTCCGGCGCCACGATTGACGCACTCGCCGCGGCCGGCGCGATTTCAACAGGAGAAAACCGATGACCCGTCCAAGTGAAGTCAAGCCACGCGAAGGCGAGCAGCCGGGAACGCTCGCCGCCGACTATAAAGCGGGGGCGATTTTGCCTCGGCTCGCGTTCACGGTGACTCCCGACATCGTCGATGAATACATCGCCGCAATCGATTCCGACAAATCGATCTACAAGCTCAACGGTCGCCCAGTCGCGCCACCCAATGTGCTGGCCGTGTACCAGCTCGCCGTTCTTTATTGCCTCTATCCGCCGATCCAGGGAATCATACTGACCGATCAGGAATGGCATTGGCACAGCCCGATCTGGGCGGACGAGGACACCGAGATAGAAGCCGACGGCAAGGTTACCGAAAAATTTGAGAAGCGCGGCAAGACTTTCGTGCGCTGGTCAGCTGAATTTCGTCGCAAGGACGGCACGCCGATCGCAACGTCCACCAACACAATGTTCGTTCCAGAATTGGGAGAATGATCGTGGCCAGGAATCTCACCCACACCGTCAGCCAGGGAACGTTTGATCGTTACGGCCGTATCAATGGCGATAACGACATCATCCATTACGACGACGTGTATGCAAAGCAGCGTGGCTTTCGCGGAACGCTCGCGCATGGCCTGATGGTAATGGGCTACATGGCGGAACTCGCTGCGAAGCAACACGGGGATGCCTGGTATCGCGGCGGTCGCCTCAAGGTGAAGTGGGTTGCGCCAGTTTGCCCTGGCGATACGGTCGTGGCTGTACTCGGTGACGACGGAACTTTACACGCGTCGGTCGGAGACAACGAAACAGTCCTGGTTGGTGAAGCAAGTGTCGCGAGTTCACGCTGACGCGGCGTGAATCCATCGGTGGCGCAAGAGCGCGGTGGGTACATCGCACGAATCAGAAATGTACAGGAGGATGTCATGCAAAAACTGAAGACAGGCGTGCGTATGGTTGGCCTCGTTATCGCAGCCGCGTTGGGCGTGGCCGGAGCATGGTCGCCCGCCGCGTTCGCAGCGGACGCGATCAAGATCGGTGTGTTGCTGCCGTTGTCCGGCCGCTACGCATCGGCAGGGCAGTCCAACAAACGTGGTATTGACCTTGTAATCAATCAGGTCAACAAGGAGGGTGGCATCAAGGCGCTCGGCGGGGCCAAGATCGAACTCGCTGTCGCGGATGACGCCTCCGACCAGGTAACAACCGCGCAGGAGGCGCGCCGCCTCATCAACCAGGACAAGGTCAGCTTTATCCTGGGTCCCTATGCGACACCGGAAGGTGAGGCCGCCGCGCCGGTCGCTGAACGCGGCACGACCGGCGTGTTGTCGACGCAGGCCTCGTTCGATGGACTGTTCCAGCGCAATTACAAGTATTTTTCATCGATATCGATGACGTCGTCGCAATTCGGCCTCGCGTACGCGGAGTTCGTGGAATGGCTCAACAAGGCACATGCGGCGAACATCAAGACCGTGGCGCTGACGTTCCCCAACAACGACTATGGCAAGACGGCGTCGCAATCTGCAACGGATGAGCTGCAAAAGGCCAATATCAAGATCCTCGGATCCTTTGGCTTTCCACCCAACGTTGCGGACGTCACGCCGATCGTACAGCGCGTCAAGGCGCTCGCGCCGGATGCGGTCATCTCGATCGGTTATCTGCAGGATGGCTTGCTGCTGCACCATGCTCGCGTGGCGCAGGACTATTCCAGCAAGCCCATCTGGATCGGCGGCTCGGACGCGTTCAGCAACGATCGCCTGTGGACGCTGCTCGGCGATGCCATCGCCAAGGAAGCGCTGTCGGGCCGGACATTCGCACTGGCACAGTTCGACAACGGCGTAAAGACGCCCGGTGTCGAATGGCTGGTGAATGCCGCAACCGCCGCCGGTTTCAAGACGGTGCAAATCGACCAAGGCATGGCAGCAGGTGCTCAGGCCGCGTGGATCCTGGTGCAGGCGCTCGAGGATTCAAAGTCCACCGATCCGGTGAGACTTGCTGCGGCGGTGCGCCAAGTGAAGCTGGCGGCAGACAGCCCGCGTGTTTCGATGCCGCAATTTGCCAATGGTCTCGCGTTCGAACCGACGGGCCAGCCAAAGAATCCGGTCGCCTTGTTCGAGCACTGGGATGCTGGGCAAAAGTCGGTTCTTTACCCGGTTTCGATCGCGACCGGCAAATTCCCCTGGTAACCCCATTGCCGAGTCCCGCCGTCCTCGAGGCGCGCGGCATCAGCAAGTCGTATGGCGCCATCAAGGCGGTGGCGGATGTGACGCTTCGAATCGATGCGACCGGCATCTACGGGATCATCGGTCCGAACGGCGCGGGGAAAAGTACGCTGTTCAGATTACTGAGTGGTTTCGAGCGACCCGATGCCGGTACGATCACATTCGAATCGCACGAGCGGATCGATGGCCTCGCGGCCTATGAGCATGCGCGGCTGGGCATCGTGCGCACGTTTCAGGAACTGGAAGTTTTTCCCGAGCTTTCGGCGGGGGAAATCCTGACCACCGCAGCATTGATTCGCATGCCGCTGCGCGAGGCGGCAGTACGCGCGCGGGAGGTTGCCGTCGATCTCGAGATCCCCTGGCGCGCGGTGCCGGCCGAACTGGGCCCGGGGCTATTGCGTCGCGTTGAGCTCGCACGCTGCATCTTGATGGAGCCGCGCATCGTGCTGTTCGACGAGGTGATGGCCGGGCTGACGCTGGCGGAATCGCAATTCATGATGCAGAGGATCGGACGATTGCATGAACGTGGAGTGGCAATCGTCATCGTCGAGCATGTAATGCACGTGGTGCGTTCGCTTTGTCGCCATATTTACGTGATGGCGAGCGGCAGCCTCATTGCCGAGGGATCGCCGGACGAGATCGCGCTCAATCCGGAGGTGGTGTCGGCATACCTCGGCAAGCGAGCGGGGGGGCACCTTGCTTGAAATCGCCAACCTGTGCGCCGGGTACGGCAAGGTTCCGGTCATCCACGACGTGAGCCTCAACGTGGCAAAGGGCGAGTGCGTTGCGCTGCTCGGGCCGAACAACGCAGGCAAGACGACGCTGCTACGCACGATTTCGGGGTTGGTGCGAGCCACTTCCGGCCGCATCGACGTCGATGGCACCGATATCACCAACATGCGATCGAGCGACGTCGTCGCCTGCGGAGTCATCCAGATCCCGGAGGGGCGGCACATTTTCGGAACGCTGACGGTGGAAGAAAACCTGGCGGTCGGCGGGTCGCGACTCAAGGCGCGCAGGCGCGCACAACGGCTCGGCCAAATATATGCACAATTGCCACTGCTGGGGCAGCTGCGTGAGCGCCGCGCCGGAACGCTTTCCGGTGGCCAGCAGCAGATGCTTGCGATCGGCCGCGCGCTAATGGCGGAGCCAGCACTTTTGCTGATCGACGAGCCGACACTGGGGCTGAGCCCCATCGTAATCGAAGAGATTTTCGTGATATTGCAGCGTTTGCAGCGGGCCGGCGCGACCGTGCTGCTGTCCGAGCAGAACGCCGATCTGAGTTTGCAACTTTGCAGTCGCGGATACGTCCTGAGCAAAGGCAGCATCGTATTGGAAGGCGACCGCAACTCGCTTCGCCACGCCGCGCTGCAAGACGTCTACATGGCCTGATGATGTTGCTCGTTTCCGGCATCCTGCAAGGCATTGTTACGGGCCTCGTCCTCGCCTTCGTCACCGCAGGAATGACCCTCATCTATCGAGTCTCGCATATTGCCAATTTCGCGCACGGATCGCTGCTCGCGCTGGCGTTGTACTTGACGCTCGACCTGAGCCAGCGCTTCGCCTTCGACCCCCTGTACCTTGCAATCCCGCTCGTGCCGATCATGTGGCTCGTAGGATGGGCGCTTTACTGGGGGTTGATTCGTCCGGTGCGACGCAGGCATCACTTGCTGGCGGTGCAACTACTGCTCGGCCTGTCGTTCGTAATCGAATCACTTCTTCTGATGCGCTATGGCGCCGACTTGCATTCTGTGGGCAACACGCTGTCGTCCAAATACGTGACGATCATCGGCACTGGATTCGCGCTCAATGCCTTGTTCGCGTGCGCCGTCGCCGCGGCCGGATTGGTGGCGCTGGCCCTCGCGGTGCAGCGCACCGGATGGGGACGCAAACTGCGCGCCGTCGCGAGCGACGAACTCGCGGCACGCCTCGCCGGCGTTTCCGTCGAACGCTGCGA
>JBDTJK010000001.1:0-12188 GCA_039935875.1 Casimicrobiaceae bacterium | reverse complement strand
TCGCAGCCGCATTCGCCGGCAGCGCTGCCGCGCAAACCACGGGATATGTGCCTGGCGTCGCCGGCGCAAATCCGACCAACAGCGGCTACGTCCTTTCGGCGACCGGAACACCCGACAACAACGTCGTGCGCAGCGGTGTGTACAACAGCACCGCGGGCCTGTCGGGCAACCTTTGCTACCGTACCGGATACTGGGCTCCGAGCATGGCCATCGCTGCATGCGATCCTGACCTCGTGCCCAAGATGGCTGCTGCGACCTCGCCGTCGGCCCCGCCCGCCGCTGCACCGGCACCGGCGCCGGCACCCGCACCTGCTCCAATGATGAATGGCGTGACCAAGATGACGCTGGCCTCGAAGGCGCTGTTCGACTTCGACAAGGCAATCCTGCGCGCGGATGGCAAGGCGGCAATCGATTCGCAGATCATTTCCAAGCTGTCGCAAGTGCAAAAGCTCGAACTGGTGCTGGTGACGGGCCATACCGATCGCATCGGTACGCAGGCTTACAACCAGAAGCTGTCCGAGCGCCGCGCCGATGCCGTGCGCGACTACCTGGTCGGCAAGGGCGTTCCGCGCGACAAGATCGAAACGCTGGGCATGGGCAAGACGCAGCCGCTTCCGGGCGTCGTCTGCAACCAGAAGGCGCTGCGTGAATTGATCGCCTGCCTGCAGCCGAACCGTCGTGTTGAAATCGAAGTCAAGGGCGACGCAGTCGTTCGCTGACCCCGACGCAGCACGCAGTGCAAAAAAGCCCCGCTCCGGCGGGGCTTTTTGTTGGTCATGCGGTTGCGCGGCGAGGTGGCACGAGCGAATTCGCCATGTCCTGCAGTGCATCGCGCATCGCCCCTCCCTTGCTGCCGATTAAACTGTCGCATGTCCGCTGAACGCCTGCGCGTCGACACGCGCATCGATGCCCGCTGGTTCGTGCCCATCGATCGCGATGGCGCGCTGCCCGATCATTCGTTGCTGGTGGATGACGAGCGCATCGTCGCGCTGTTGCCGCGGGCGGAAGCCGACGAGCGCTATGCGGCGCGCGAGCATGTCGACCTCGCCTTGCACCACGTCGTCATGCCCGGCCTGGTCACCGCGCATACGCATGCGGCGATGACGTTGATGCGCGGCATCGCCGACGACGTGGCGCTGCATGCATGGCTGCGCGAGCACATATGGCCGCGCGAGAGCGCGCATGTGTCCGCCGAGTTCGTCTACGACGGTACCGCAATCGCCGCTGCCGAAATGCTGTGCGGCGGGACGACATGTTGCAGCGACATGTATTTCCACGCCGACGCCGCGGCGCGCGCCTACCTGGCGGCCGGAATGCGCGCTGTGCTGGCGGCGCCGGTGATCGACTTCCCGATGGCGGGCGCCGCCGACGCCGACGCCCACTTGACGCGTGGGCTGGCCGTGCGCGACGCCTTCAGGACATCCACGCGCTTGTCGTTCGCGCTGGCGCCGCACGCGCCGTACACCGTTGGCGACGACAGCTGGCGCAAGGTGGTCACCCTCGCACACGAGCTCGACCTGCCGATCGAGACCCATCTGCAGGAAACACGCGGCGAAGTGGACACTGCGCTGGCCGCCGACGGCTGCACGCCGCTCGCACGGCTCGACCGCCTTGGGGTCACCGGCCCGTCGCTGGTTGCCGTGCATGCGGTGCATCTGGGCGAAGGAGACCTGGACATCCTTGCGCAGCACGGCTGCCACGTCGTGCACTGCCCGACATCCAACCTGAAACTGGCAGCGGGCATCGCGCCGGTGGCGGCGTATGCGGCGCGCGGCGTCAACGTCGCGCTAGGCACCGACGGCGCGGCATCCAACAACCGCCTCGACATGTTCGGCGAAATGCGCCTTGCGGCGCTGCTCGCCAAGGGGCTGTCAGGTGACGCCTCGCTGCTGCCCGCACAGGCGGTGCTGCGCATGGCGACGCAAAACGGTGCCGATGCGTATGGGCTCGGTGCACGCATCGGCTCGCTTGCCGCGGGCAAGTTCGCCGACGTCATCGCCATTGATCTTTCCACGATCGCGACGCAGCCCTGTTACGATCCCGTGTCGCAACTCGTCTATGCAGCGGGGCGCGAACACGTGACCGACGTGTGGGTCGGCGGCGAGCGCGTCGTCGCATCGCGCGTCCCCACGCGCATCGACGTCGACACGCTGGCGGCGCATGCGCATCGCTGGCATTCATTACTGGCAGGCGCCACCACCCGATGACCGAAACCCGAACTGCAGCTCCCGCAAGCAATGCCGATCCCGCCGAACTTGAGAAATTCGGCGCGCTGGCCCATCGCTGGTGGGATCCCGCCAGCGAATTCAAGCCGCTGCACGATATCAATCCGCTGCGCGTCAGCTGGATCGCCGGCGCCGCGGCAGGACTGGCTGGCAAGACGGTCGTCGACGTCGGCTGCGGCGGCGGTATCCTCGCGGAGGCGATGGCACTCCAAGGCGCTCGCGTCACCGGCATAGACCTGTCTGCGAAACCCATCGCAGTGGCCAAGCTGCATCGTCTCGAATCGGGTGTCGACGTCGACTACCGGCTGGTTGCCGCCGAGACACTTGCGACGGAAAGTCCAGCTGCGTTCGATGTGGTCACCTGCATGGAAATGCTGGAGCACGTGCCCTCGCCCGCATCGACGATCGCGGCGTGTGCGGCACTCGCCAGGCCGGGCGGTCTGGTTGTGTTCTCGACGTTGAGCCGCAATCCGAAGTCGTACCTGTTCGCCATCGTCGGTGCCGAATACCTGCTGAACCTGCTGCCGCGCGGCACGCACGACTGGACGCGCTTCATCAATCCGTCGGAACTTGCGCGAGACGCGCGCGCGGCGGGCCTCGACCTGCTGCAAGTCACCGGAATGCAGTACAACCCGTTGACGCGCACCTATCGGCTGGGCGACGACACCAGCGTCAACTACCTCGCGGCCTTTCGCAAGCCCGCGCTCGCGGCATGAGCGCCGACGCGAAGTGCGTGCTGTTCGACCTTGATGGAACGCTGGCCGACAGCGCACCCGACCTCGCGGCGGCGCTCAATCGCGTGCGTGCGGACGAGGGTCTGGCAGCAGTCCCGCCGGCGACGCTGCGCAGCCACTCCTCGTCAGGCGCCCGCGGCCTGCTGCTGGCCGGCATGCAGGTGGCCCAGGATCATCCGCGCTACACGCTGCTGCGCGATGCGTTTCTCGCGCACTATGCCGACGTGCTGGCGGACGCGACGCGGCTGTTCGACGGCGTCGACGCGATGCTCGGCACGCTCGACGCGCGCAAGATCCGCTGGGGTGTCGTCACCAACAAGGCAACGCGCTATACCGAACCCGTGATGCACGCGCTGGGGCTCGCGCAACGCGCAGCGGTTACCGTCAGTGGCGACACCACCGCGCATCCCAAGCCGCATCCTGCACCGCTGTTGCACGCGGCGCATGCGTTGGCGATCGATCCCGCGCACTGCCTGTACGTCGGCGACGACCTGCGCGACATCGATGCGGGCTGTGCCGCCGGAATGACGTCACTGGTGGCGCGCTGGGGCTACATGGGCAGCGGCACCGACCCTGATCGCTGGCCTGCGGCCGGCTGGCTGGATTCGCCGCGCGACCTGATCGGATGGATGGACGCACCACGTGCCGCGGCTGCGCATCGCTGATCGACCGCGGCGTTATCGTGGTATGCGCTGCTAGCCGGGGCAGGTTCCCGCATTCTGCAGCAGCATTTCACGCGCGTGCCCGTCGCGCGTTCCCGACAGGCGCACCTGCTGGTTGGCGATCAGCGGCGTCAGCACCGCGGCCAGCACGTCGTCGGCGCTACGCAGCGGAATGCCGTTGGCGAGGCGCACGCGGTCGCCGGGCTTCAACCCGATCATTTGCGCGAATCCGCTGCCGTCGCGCACGCTCATGCCGCCGCCCGCCACTGGGGTGACAATGGCACGCAACGCGTCAGGTTGCGTCGCCAGGCCCTGCAACAGTTCGGCATTCAACTTGACCACCTGCCCACTGAACCCCGGGGGCGGGGCGCATGCCAGCGAGCGGCGGGAAGGTGCCGCAATGCGCGTCGGCGGTTGCGCCGCCGTCGCGCCACGCGGCGATGACGGCAGCAACGCAATGCTGCGCTCCCCACCAGCGTCGCGGATGCGGATGGTCCACGGTGCGATATCGACCAGCGTGCTGCCATCGGCGATCACCCCGCCTTTGCGCACCAATTTCGCGCCGGTCGGCAGATGGAACAGCGCGTAGCCGCCGCCATCGGCTTCGGCGAACACGCCCATCAGGCGCACATCGCCCGACAGCGTCGACGTGACCGGGGCGCCGGTGGTCGCGCGGTTCTCCGCCGCGAGCCATCCCGAGGCGACGATGGCTGCAAGAGGATTGCGTGGCTCGGCGGGGATCACATGCTCCGGCGCCGGTGCGGCCCAGCGCCAGCCCCAGAAAATGACCACCCACGCCAGCAGCAGCACGGCGGCCGCCAGCGCAAGCGCCGGCGCAAGGTCGAGTGCGACGCGCGCACGAGGCAGTGCAGCGGTCATGGCGCCGATATAATCGTGCGGCGTTCAATCATCGGGTAACGCTCGTGAATCCTCGTTTGTCGCTGTTGCAGCCGTATCCGTTCGAACGGCTGCGTGAACTGCTCGCCGGTCACGCTGCGCCAGCGGCGCTGCGTCCGATCAACCTGTCGATCGGCGAACCCCGCCACGCAACGCCGCAGCTGGTCATCGATGCGCTGGCGCAAGGCACGCCGGCACTGTCGAATTATCCCACGACGGCAGGGTCGCCCGCGCTGCGCGAGGCCATCGCGCGCTGGCTGATCAATCGGCACCAGCTGGCAGGGCTCGATGCGCAGACACAGGTGCTGCCGGTGCTCGGAAGCCGCGAAGCACTGTTCGCGTTCGCGCAGACGATCGTGGATGCCAGTCGTCCCGCACCCGTTGTGCTGACGCCCAATCCTTTCTACCAAATCTACGAGGGCGCCGCGCTGCTGGCGGGCGCCGAAGCCTGGTGCGTCAATGCCGACCCACGGCGCGGCCACGCGCACGCGTGGGACGACGTTCCGCCCAACGTCTGGCAACGCACCCAGCTCGTCTATGTGTGCTCGCCGGACAACCCGACCGGGCGGGTAACGCCACAGACCACCTGGCAACGGCTGTTCGAACTCGCCGACCAGCACGATTTCGTCATCGCGTCCGACGAGTGCTACTCGGAGATCTACTTCGACGAAGCGCGACCACCGCTTGGCGCATTGGCAGCCGCGCGCGCCTGCGGGCGCGACGCCTTCCCGCGCCTGGTGGTGTTCGGATCGTTGTCCAAGCGCTCGAATGCGCCGGGACTGCGCTCGGGATTCGTGGCAGGCGACGCGCGGCTGATCGAGGCCTACCTGCGCTACCGCACCTATCACGGCTCGGCGATGTCGGGAATGGTCGCCCACGCGAGCGTCGCTGCCTGGAACGACGAAGTCCACGTGCGCGCCAACCGCGCGCTGTATGCCACCAAGTTTGCGGCGTTGCAGCCAGCGCTTGCCGCCGTGCTGCCCTGCGCGATGCCCGATGCCGCGTTCTACCTGTGGGCAACCGTCGCCGGTGACGACGCGCATTTCGCGCGCGCGCTGCACGCGAGCCAGAACGTCACCGTGCTGCCCGGCAGCTACCTGGGACGCGATGCGCATGGAACCAACCCCGGCCGCGGCCATATCCGCATCGCGCTGGTTGCGCAACCCGCCGAATGCGCCGAAGGCATCGAGCGGATCATCGAGTTCGTCCGCCAGCGCGGGTGATCGACGGCGGGCTCCCGTGAGTCGCGGCGGGATGCGCCCCGTCCCCGTGCAAGGCGCCCCGTCGCGCACGGCCGCGGACTGCCGTGTCGCCCGGCACAATGGCCAGCATGAACACGCTTGCCGTCGCACCTCCGTCACGGGGACTCGCACAGATGCTGGCCGCGGGGTTTCGCGCGTCGCTGTTGTCGGTCGCCCTGATCGCCGCGATCGACACCGGAATCGCGGCGGTGATGTGGATCGACGATTCGCGCCCGTTCTGGCAGCCTCTGGTGACCTGCCAGCTCTATGGTTTCTCGATCGCGTATTGCGTCAACGCGGCGTCGCCGTGGGACAAGACTCATCCGATCTGGCGGCTTGCAGCGGCGGTTGCGATCGGCGTGCTGATCGGCGTCACGCTGGTGATCGTGGTCAAGGGTTACGACCGCAACTGGATCGGCGCGAACCTGCAGACATTCGCCTTCAACATGTTCTCGGCGTTCCTCAACGGACTCTTCGTCAGTCTGTTTTTCTACGTCAAGTTCCGCGAGACACGCGCCGAGGCGGCGCTGCAGCGCGCCAATGCCGAGCGCCACCTGCTGTCGCGGCAGGCGCTTGAAGCGCAACTCAAGCTGCTGCAGGCCCAGGTCGAGCCGCATTTCCTGTTCAACACGCTGGCATCGGTGCAGTACCTGACCGAGACCGATCCGCCACGCGCCAACCAGCTCCTCGGACACTTGATCGCCTACCTGCGTGCCGCACTTCCGCAACTGCGGGCATCGTCATCGACGCTTGGCCAGGAAGTGCAGTTGATCGAGTCCTATCTCAGCATCCTGACGATGCGCATGGGGGAAAGGCTCGCGTTCAGCGTCGACGTGCCTGCGGGGTTGCGCACGCAGCCGTTTCCTCCCAACATCCTGATCTCGCTGGTCGAGAATTCGGTGCGTCACGGCCTCGAGCCGACCGTGCATGGCGGCAGCATCGCGGTGACGGCGACCACCACTGACGGCATGCTGGTGGTGCGCATCGCCGATACCGGCGGTGGTCTTGGGCATGGTGAGCGTCCGCAGCCCGGCGCGGGTGTCGGCCTGTCCAATATTCGTGAACGCGTTGCGGCGCTGTATGCAGGGCGCGCGCGATTCGACCTCGCGCCGGCCAGTGGTGGTGGCGCGGTGGCGACGCTCACGCTGCCGATGGAGGGAGACTGATGCCGAACGCGCTGATCGCCGAGGACGAGCCGTTGCTGGCCGCGCAGTTGCGCGCACGGCTCGCCGAAGCGTGGCCCGAGCTTGGCATCGTCGGGCCAGCGCAGAACGGCGACGAGGCATTGCTGCTGGCGCGCACCCACCATCCGGACATCGCGTTCCTCGACATCCGCATGCCCGGCATCAGCGGGCTCGAGGTCGCGCGAGCGCTGGCGGGCAGCCTGCACGTGGTGTTCGTCACCGCCTACGACGAGTACGCCGTCGCGGCATTCGAAGAGGGTGCCGTCGACTACCTGCTGAAGCCCGTCGCTCCCGACCGCCTGGCCAAGGTGGTGACACGGCTGAAAGCGCGGCTGCGCGCCGCCCCGCTCGATCTTAACGCCCTGCTCGCGCGATTGGCCGCGCACGAGGCGCCACCATCGCTCAAGTGGATACGTGCGTCGCTGGGCAACGCGATGACAATGATCGCGATCGACGACGTGCTGTACTTCCAGTCGGAGGACAAATACACGAAGGTGGTTACCCGCGACTGCGAAGGGCTGATCAAGAAACCGATCAAGGAGCTCTACGAGGAGCTCGATGCGGATGCGTTCTGGCAGATTCATCGCGCGACGATCGTCAGCCTGAAAGCGATCGCGCGCGTCGAGCGCGACTGGCGCGACCAGCCGGTGATCCACCTCAAGGATCGCGCCGAGACGCTGACGGTGTCGCGAACGTTCGCCCACCGTTTCAAGGCGATGTAGCGCCGGCCGCCGGGGCTTCCGGAGTGGGCGCCCCGCCCTTCGCGTAAAATCGGGTTTTTTGCGCGGAATCACCGATGCAAGACCTGATTGCCGAAATCGACGCAGCGTGGGAAACGCGCTCTGCGCTGACGCCCGCCGGCAGCGCGGCGCCGTTGCGCGACGCCGTCGCGCACGTGATCGGCGAGCTGGATGCCGGGCGCCTGCGCGTCGCCGAAAAGACCGGCGGTGCCTGGCACGTCCACCAGTGGATCAAGAAAGCGGTGCTGCTGTCATTCCGACTCGCCGACAATGCGGCGATGCGCGTTGGCGGTGACGGGGCGCCATTCGCGTTCTACGACAAGGTGGCGACCAAGTTCGCCGCGATGTCCGATGCCGAGCTCGCGCGCTCGGGTGTGCGCGTGGTGCCCCCCGCGGTGGCCCGTCGCGGGGCCTATATTGCGAAGAACGTGGTGCTGATGCCGTCCTACGTGAACATCGGTGCCTATGTCGACGAAGGCACGATGGTCGATACCTGGGCTACGGTCGGCTCGTGCGCGCAGATCGGCCGCAACGTCCACCTGTCCGGCGGTGTCGGCATTGGCGGCGTGCTGGAGCCGCTGCAGGCGAATCCGACGATCATCGAGGACAACTGCTTCATCGGCGCTCGCTCCGAAGTGGTTGAAGGCGTGATCGTCGAGGAGAATTCGGTGCTGGGAATGGGCGTGTTCCTCGGCCAGAGCACGAAGATATACGACCGCGAGTCGCGCGAGATCAGCTACGGCCGGGTACCGTCGGGCTCGGTCGTCGTCGCCGGCAGCCTGCCATCGGGCGATTCGGGCTGCAGCCTGTACTGCGCGGTGATCGTCAAGCGAGTCGATGCGCGTACGCGCGCCAAGACCGCCATCAACGAACTGTTGCGCTTCTAGACGCGCGCCCACACCATTCCATCATGTCCGTTTCTCTCAAATCCCCCGAAGCCATCGTCAGGATGCGTGAAGCCGGGCGCCTTGCGTCCGAGCTGCTCGACTACCTGACGCCGCACATCGTTCCCGGCGTCACCACCGGCGAAATCGACCGCATCGCGCATCACTACATGGTCGACATCCAGCACACGATTCCCGCCACGCTGAATTACGCGCCGCCCGGACACAGCCCCTACCCGGCCTCGCTGTGCACGTCGGTCAATCACATCGTCTGCCATGGCATTCCCGGCGACAAGAAGCTACGCGCCGGCGACATCATCAATGTCGACGTCACGGTGATCAAGGACGAATACCACGGCGATTCCAGCCGCATGTTCTTCATCGGAGCGCCGTCGATCCAGTCGCAGCGGCTGGTCGACGTCACCTACGAAGCGATGTGGAAAGGCATTCGCGAAGTGCGTCCCGGCGCGCACCTGGGCGATGTCGGCCACGTGATCCAGAAGCATGCCGAAAGCAACGGGTTCTCGATCGTGCGCGAGTTCTGCGGGCACGGCATCGGCCGCCAGTTCCACGAGGAGCCGCAGGTGCTGCATTACGGGCGCCCCGGCACGGGCCTCAAGCTGCAGCCCGGAATGACTTTCACCATCGAACCGATGGTGAATGCCGGACGCCCTGGCATTCGCTGCCTCGCCGACGGCTGGACGATCGTCACTGCCGACCACTCGCTGTCCGCGCAATGGGAGCACACGGTGCTGGTGACCGACGACGGCTTCGAAGTGTTGACCGTCTCGACCGGAACGCCGGCACCACCTGCGGTGAACTAGGACGCGCGCAGGCGTGGAGACTGTTCTCACCCGTGTTTCCACCCCCGCCGGCGGCGGCGCGTCGCGGATCGGCGCATGGCGCGAAGAACTGGCGCGAGGCCGCGCTGCATTGCGCGACGATTTCCTTGCCCACGCACGCACGTCGCGGCTGTTGACTGCGCATTCGCAGCTGATCGACCGCGTGCTGCACAGCGTGTGGAGCGAATCGCGCATGGCGATCGGCTGCGCACTGATCGCGGTTGGTGGCTACGGACGCGGGAAGCTGTTCCCGCATTCGGACATCGACGTGCTGGTGCTGCTGCCGGACGCTGCCGAAGAACACGCCGACGCGATCCAGCGCTTCCTCGCGACACTGTGGGACATCGGCGTCGAAGTCGCACACTCCACGCGCAGCATCGACGATTGCCTGCGCGAGATGGAGGCGGACATCACGGTGCGCACCAGCCTGCTCGAACACCGCCGCATTGCCGGATCACGCAAGCTCGCCGACGAGTTCAGCCACCGCTACGACGGCGCGCTGGATATTCGCACGTTCTATTCCGGCAAGGCGCTCGAGCAGCAACAAAGGCATCTCAAGTACCACGACGCGATTTACAACCTCGAGCCCAACGTCAAGGAGAGCCCCGGCGGATTGCGCGACCTGCAAACGGTGCTGTGGATTGCCAACGCCGCCAATCTGGGGGATTCGTGGCGCGAACTCGCGCACAACGGACTGGTGACGGATGCCGAGGCGGCCAGCGCAGCGCGCCAGGAGCGCGTGATATCCACGCTGCGCGTGCGCCTGCACTACCTTGCTGCACGGCGCGAAGACCGCTTGGTGTTCGACGAGCAGACGGCGCTGGCGCACGAGCTCGGCCTGGTGGATACGCACACGCGCCGCGCCAGCGAACTGCTGATGCAGCGTTACTATCGTGCCGCGCGCGAAGTGCGCCTGATCAACACGCTGCTGATGCAGAACCTGCATGTGCGGATCTTCGCGCCCAGCCGCAATTCGACTCCGATCGACGCCGACTTTGCTGCGCTCGACGAGCTGTTGCACATTCGCGACCCGGCGCTGTTCGAGCGCAGGCCGTCGGCGATGCTCGACGCCTTCCTGACGATGCAGCGCAATCCGGGATTGAAAGGCATGTCGGCGCGCACGCTGCGGGCGATCGTGCGCAGCCGGCATCGCATCGACGCCGCATTTCGGCGCGACCCGGGCAATCGCGCGCGATTCATCGCGATGTTCCGCGAGCCGCGCGGGCTCACGCACGAGCTGCGCAGGATGAATCTGGTCGGTGTACTCGGCGCCTACCTGCCGGTGTTCGGCCGCATCGTCGGGCAGATGCAGCACGACCTGTTCCACGTATACACGGTGGACGAGCACACGCTGATGGTCATCCGCAACCTGCGCCGCTTCACCGAGGCCCAGCATGCACACGAGTACCCTTTGTGCTCGCGGCTGATCGGCGACTTCGCGCATACCGAGGTCCTGTATCTTGCCGGCCTGTTTCACGACATCGGCAAGGGGCGCGGCGGCGATCACTCGGTGCTCGGCGAGCGCGACGCGCGCAACTTCTGTCGCCTGCACTCGCTCGACAAGGACGACACCGCGCTGGTGGCGTGGCTGGTCGCGAATCACCTGTCGATGTCGTCGATCGCGCAGAAGTCGGATCTGTCCGATCCCGAAGTGATCGCGGCATTCGCGTCGCGCGTGCGCGACGCGCGGCACCTGGCGGCGCTCTACCTGTTGACGGTGGCCGACATCCGCGGCACCAGCCCGAAGGTGTGGAACGCATGGAAGGCGCAGTTGCTCGAAGAGCTGTTCACCGCGACGCGCCGCGTGCTCGCCGGCGGGGACGCCGGCCGCACGCTGCAGGATTCGGTACAGCAGCGCCAGGACGAGGCGCGCGCGCTGCTGCGCCTCTACGCGGTACCGGAGGGCGCCGAGGCCGCGCTCTGGCGCACGCTCGACATCGCTTATTTCCAGCGGCATACGGCCGACGAGATCGCGTGGCATGCGCGGCACCTGTACTGGCGCGCCGACCGTAGCGAGCCGGTCGTCGAGGCGCGGCTGTCGCGCGCCGGCGCAGGCTTGCAGGTGCTGCTGTACCTGCCCGACCAGAAGGAGGTCTTCGCGCGCATCTGCGGATTCTTCGGCCGCTGCGGACTGTCGATCCTGGAAGCCAAGGTGCACACGACGCGGACCGGCTATGCGCTCGACACCTTTGCTGTGCACGATCCTGCGAATCCCGATGCGACCTACCGGTCGACCATCCAGTTCGTCGAGCACGAGTTGCGCGCACTGCTGCGTGATCCGCAACCCGCCGCGGCGCCGTCCCCCGGGCGACTGTCGCGGCGCCTGAAGCACTTTCCATTGACGCCCGAGATCCGCATCTTCGCCGACGACAAGGGAATGCACTACATCCTCGAAGTGGTGGCTGGCGACCGTCCTGGCCTGCTCGCGCAGATCGCCTACCTGCTGGCGCGCGCCAACGTCAACGTCGTCAGCGCCAAGATCAACACGCTCGGTGACCGCGCCGAGGACGTATTCCTGATCGACGGTGCGCGGCTGCACGACGAGCAGGCGATGCTGCGGCTCGAGACGACGCTTTACGCGGCGCTGGCGATCACGGCCTGAGCATCAGTCCTCGTCTGCGGCGTCGAGCTCCGGAAACATCGTGGCGGTGAAGCCAAAGCGCGTGAAGTCGTGCATGCGCATCGGATACAGCACGCCGTCGAGATGATCGCACTCGTGCTGCACCACGCGGGCGTGGAACCCCTCCGCCTCGCGCTCGATCGGCACGCCCGCCGGGTC